>JBDTCL010000244.1:0-18792 GCA_039923595.1 Antricoccus sp.
AAAGAACGGATAATCTCCCTGGCCATTGGTGCGGCCGTGGTTATCCCACATGCCGATTGTCGGACCCGCGGCGTGGCCGTGGGTACCGACGGGGTGTGAATAGATTGCGCCGTCGATGCCCTCGGCCTTAGCTGCGGCGAGCGCGGAAGCGAGTGCGTCGTTCCCGGTAACGCCTGGTTTCCATTCTGCGGTCGTGATCTCTTGCATCCGGTTCCCGGTGCGCAGCGCATCGACTAGCCCTGCGGGCGGCGCAGATTGCCCTTCAGGCAGCACATAGGCGATCTGTTGGGTGTCGGTGCACAGTCCAAGTGTTTTGAGCCCGACATCGCAGTGTAAGATGTCACCGGCCTGGATGGGATCGTCACGATTCATGAAGATGGCGGGGTAGTCATCAAGTCCGGTCTGGGTTCCGGGTTGGTGGTGCTGGCGGTCAACGGTCGGCTGAAACCACGGCTCGACACCCAGGTCGTGGAACCGCTGACGGATCCACCAGCCCACATCCGCTGTCGTGGTCGTGCCAACGGTGATGGTTTCGCGACTGAATGCCTCGGCGATCACTTGATGAGCTAGTTCGTTGAGCCGGTGCGCAGCGTCGATCTCTTCGGGGAGTCTGCGCTCAAGCCAGCCGATGGCGAGCGGCTCTGCTGGCACGATCCGGTCGGCGTTGCTGCCAAGTGCGGCGACGAGCGCTTCGTACTCGGTATGACTGACTCCGTCAGCGAGGGCAAAGGTCTCGGAAATATCGACCGCGATCACCCGCGGATTAGCATCATTAATGACGTGCTGGACGGTGGCCCATTGGTCGGTCGTGTGATCAGTCCAGGTGTGCTCGTAACCGTCAATGGGATATTTCGACGCGCTGATCGCACGTACGCCGTCAGCAGTGCGCTGAAACATCAAAATTGTCCGGCGCCGAGCCGAGAGCCAGGTCGCTGGGACCAGACTTAATGCCACTGGATCTTCGTTGTACTCCCGGCAGAGCACAATCCAAAAATCAATGCCGGTGCGGTCCATCAGCTCAGGCAGCAGCACATTGCGGCGTTTGATCAGCCATTGATCGCGAATGTCGGCTTGCTGGCGCAACGGAAGTGGCAGTGAAATTGTGGTGGTCATATATTTAGGTTACCTAAGCGATCTGGGTTGCCTGCGGCACGCCAGGGACCGCCTCGAAACGTTCGCGGACAAGTGGATCGTGCCCAGCAACGATGAGCGAGTCATCGTCAGCGAGTTCGCGGATCCGGTCAAATGCGCGATACATCCGAGGCAACGTGTCGACAATCGAAAACGGTCGATCGGTTTCGATGTTCTCATAAAAGTGACTCGCGTCAGAGGCGAGCACCACGTGGCCGCGCTGAGTATTGATGCGGACAATTTGCATGCCCGGCGTGTGTCCGCCGACATGATGGGCGGTAATGCCCGGTAGTACTTCGTAATCGCCGGTCATCATCTGCACCCGACCACGTGCCCGTCCATCACTGATATGTGCGATGTCGTCAGGCTCGGTTAACGCCGGTAGCTCGCCGCGACCAGCGATCTCACTTGTCCAGAAGTCAAACTCTGGTTGTTGAATGAGCACGCGCGCATCAGGAAAGTTGCTGATGTGGCCCGTATGGTCGTAATGCATGTGAGTGATCACGAGCTGTTCAATCGATCCTGGATCGATTCCTAACTGATTCATTGTGACCGCGGGATCTTCGAGATATTCGCGATCTCTGCGCGCAGCGGTGGGTGCAGTGAATCCTGCATCGATCATCACGGAGGTTTGTTGACCGACCGCGATCCAGGTGAAGTAGTCCATCGGCATCGGATCGGTTCCGCACGGATCGCCTCGGTAGAAGTTCTCGGCTCGGGTGGCGCCGGGTCGCTGCGCGTAGCGCAGCGCGTAAACCGCATAAGTCTCGATCGCCATCACGCCTCCTGCACTGCGGCCGTGCCGGCGATTCGACCGAAAACCGCGCCGGCGGTGAGCCCCGAAGCGCCGGGGTAGTTTCCCGAAAACAGACCACCCACTATTTCGCCGGCTGCGTACAGGCCGGGGATAACGCTACCGCCGCTGCCCAGAACCTGAGCCTTTTCGTTGATCTGCACGCCACCGAAAGTGAAGGTGATGCCGCAGGCAACGGCATACCCGTAAAAGGGCGGCGTGTCGATCTCTAACGCCCAGTTTGACTTCGGCGGGACCACGTTAGCGCGACGGCCATCCTTGATTTCTGGCTGAAATGGTTTCTGGTCGATCGAGGCGTTGAAGGCGCGCACGGTGTCCGCGAACGCGGCGATGTCGATGCCTAACTTTGAAGCGAGTTCCTCGATAGAGTCGGCTGTCGCGCTCGTGATCGGCTCGGAGTCGTACTCCTCGCTACGCAGCAGCGGTCGAGTCTTCGCATCGAAGATTTGATAGGCCACGCCTCCAGGTTGCGCCAAGACTGCCTGACCATATTTGGCATAGGTGTAGTTGCGGAAATCTGCCCCTTCGTCAACGAACCGTTCGCCGCCCGCGTTGACGACTATCCCGATGGGGTACGACTGGCGGGTCAGTTGATTGGTCAGCTCACGGTTACCGCCTCCAGGCGCGGCGCCGGATTCCCACTGGACACTGTGGCACGAGGACCAGTCGCCAAATGGAGCTGCACCATGATCAAGCGCGCATTGAAGCACTTCTCCGGTATTGCTAGGAGTTCCCCGCACGAGGGCGTGCTCCCAGTCGGGACCGAGGTACTTGGCCCGCATTGCCGGATTCGATTCGAAGCCTCCTGCGGTCAGGATGACCGACCGCGCGTTCACTGTCTGTGCCGCGCCGCCTGAGTCGCGATAGCGAACACCGGTCACGGCACCGTCACTTAGAACGAGGTCGGTCATCGGACTGTCGTATCGCAGCTCGATCCCCGTCGCGCGGGCAGCAGCGGTGTGTTGAGCGACCAAACCTTTGCCGCCGTCAACCGTTATGACAGCGAGCCCGCCAAAGAACGTATATATGCTGTCAGTCTCGTAAGCTTGACGCTCATAAGAGAGTCGGAATCGTAGTCCGCAGTCACGCAGCCATCGCATCGTTTCGGATGACTGCGATACTAATATCTCGGTCATGGGCGGGTCGCATTTGCCGTCTGTGACGCGGTACATGTCTTCAGTGAATGCCGACTGCGGGTAGGGCGGGATGACGGTTCGTGCTAGCCGATCCTGCGGATCTGGCTCGACCAGATCGACCACTGATTGCTGATCTGGATAAGCGAATCGAAACGCTCCTGCGGTGTAGAAACTGTTTCCGCCAGCTTCGTCGGGTGACGCTTTCTCCAGAATCAGCACCAACGCACCAGTCTGCCGCGCCGCATGGGCGGCACAGAAGCCAGCATTTCCGCCACCGACGACAATAACGTCGAAATCATCATTCATTGATTTCACCTGCTGTAGTCGGAGTGTTCTCACTGAACGAGTTCCCGGTCCAGTTCTCCCATAACTTGGCAATCGCGGCATAGTCCTCGCGCGCGAATCCTGCTGCCAGGGCGAGTTCATAAACTGAGTGCGCCGCTTGGATAGCAAACAGTGGCACCTCGGATGCTTGCGCTAAGGCAAGAGCGAGAGTGGAGTCTTTGCGGGCGGCCTCGGTCGGCATCCCGCCTTCGTAGTCGCCGCGCAAAATGCGCTCCACATAGCGGTGGGTCAGAGGTCTGGTGAGTCCAGCATCAGGCCCGGTCAGCAGCGTCGCAAGGTCGGTTCCGGACACGCCCGTGGCGTTGGCGAGAGCACCTGCTTCGACCAGAACGACCATCACGGCGTGCGCGACGGCATTATTGATGACTTTTGCCGCCATCCCGCTCCCGACATCACCGAACCTCATCATCCGCGGTGCCAATGCTTCCAAAACTGGTTTCACAGCGGCGATGGTGTCATCAGCACCACCGACGAGCAGCATTGATGAGCCAGCTGCCATCTGGGCCACGCCTGAGAGGATTGCGGCATCGACAACCTCGACGCCGCTGGTCGCACAGAGGTCACGTAACCGCCAAATATCTTGCGGATTCACCGTGCTCGTCTCGATGATGATTGCGCCCGCGGCAAGGTGCGGCAGCAGTTCGTTGGCAACCAATAGCGACGTTGCGGGCGTCGGAAGAGAAAGCAGGATTCTGTCCGCCATCGCTAGTTCTGCGATCTGCTCGACAGCGGTAACGCCATGGTCTGTGGCCGCGGTCGCGCGCCGCTGCGGGTCGAGATCATAGGCCAGCACCTCGAATTGCTGCCGCAGGCGGCCAGCAACCGCGTAGCCCATATTGCCCAGCCCCACGAGGCCCACTGTGCTCATGCCGATTCTCCAAAAGGGTCGGGCACGCTCCCGGATAGGTTGATCATCACGTTCTTGGTTCTGGTGTATTCGGCGAGTGCTTCCTCGCCGCGCTCGCGACCGTATCCAGATCGCCGAACGCCGCCGAAAGGCGCCTGCGCAGCGCTCATCCGATATGTATTCACCCACACCGTACCGGCGACCAGGTCTCGTGCAACTCGGTGCGCACGGCTGAGGTCACGAGTCCAGATCCCCGACGCAAGGCCATAGTCAGTATCGTTTGCGATCCGAATCGCCTCCTGCTCGGTGGCGAACTTGATGATGCTCAGCACGGGACCGAAGATTTCGTGCTGCGCGAGCGGGGAGGAGTTGTCGACATCCGCGAAGACCGTTGGCCTGATGAAGAGCCCGCTCGACGTGGCGACCGGCTGCTGCCCGGCGACTTGGCGAGCACCCGAGGCAACACCGTCCTCTATGACTCCTTGCAGCCGGGTGTACTGGGGCTCATTGGCGACCGGTCCCATCTGGGTTCCTGCGTCGAACGGATCGCCGAGTCGTATCCGATCGGCGCGTTGGCCGATCCGTTCTACGACGGCGTCATAGAACCGATCTTGGACGAGCAACCGACTACCAGCGATGCACGTCTGACCACCGGCAGCGAAAATTCCAGCCAAGGCGCCAATCAGAGCTTGATCAAGGTCTGCGTCGTCGAAGACGATGTTGGGTGATTTGCCACCGAGCTCGAGTGTCACCGGTACTAGGTTGCGCGCTGCGGTCGCGGCGATCGCTTGGCCGGTTGGCACGCTGCCGGTGAACGAGATACGGCCTAGGCCTGGGATCTTCGTCAACGTGACACCAGCCTCGACACCGGTCACGATATTGATCACGCCGGGTGGGAAACCCGCTTCGGCGATCAAACCCGCCATCTCGAGGGTGGTAATCGAGGCGTGTTCGGATGGTTTGATCACCACGGTATTGCCTGCCGCCAAAGCAGGAGCGAGTTTGTTGGCGAGCAACTGCATGGGTGAGTTCCAGGCGGTAATCAGCGCTGCTACGCCAACCGGCTCGCGCAGTGTGTAGTCAAGGATATCGACCGAGTCCATAGGGATCGTGCGTCCGTAGAGCTTGTCAGCGTAGCCGGCAAAGAAGCGATAGTTGCGCGCTGCGAACTTCGCCTGGCCACGGGTCTCGCTGAGAAGTTTGCCGTTATCCATTGATTCCAGAGCACCGAACTCGTCTGCTTTGTCCTCCAACAGATCGGCGAGCCGGTGCATCAAGCGGGCTCGTTCTACGCCGGGAGTGCGCCCCCACGTCGTCTCATAGGCGGTCCTGGCTGCGTTGTAAGCGCTTTGCACATCTGTTACCGATGCATCAGGGATGCTCGCAAACGCATCGCCAGTGAATGGGTTGACTGCATCGAGCGTGGCTCCACCTTCAGCGCGTATCTGCTCGCCACCGATCAGCATCTGATAGGACGTGTTCATCCAGCGCCTCCACTCACGTTTGCACGTTTCACGTTATCTGTATCACAACGCAGCAGGTTCAGGCGATCGGTTCGGGGTGGTCGCCAGCCATCAGCAACTGCGGTACCTGGGTAAACACCCAGTGATCACCGGAACGGATAAAGACATACACCATGTCGAACCGCGAGTCCGGCCAGGTGGGAGGCGGTGTCGGGATCACCGAGCCCAGGTGGGACACGATCGCCGGAATGCTTTC
Organism: Antricoccus sp.; assembly: GCA_039923595.1. Lineage (GTDB taxonomy): Bacteria > Actinomycetota > Actinomycetes > Mycobacteriales > Antricoccaceae > Antricoccus. Next base: position 5,993 of record JBDTCL010000244.1, read on the forward strand.
GTGTTGCCAGGAGATCAGGACCGGGCCGGCGAGTGCATTCAGCCCCTCGACCAGTTCGGCCTCCTGGCCCTTGGCATGGTCCAGGTTCACTGCGACCGCCAACTCGGCCGCCAGCGGGGTAACGGTCTGGACCGGCCGCTTGCTTCCATCGGACCCTGGATTCGACGTGACCACAGCCGCCGGTCTAAGCAGTCCGGGGCGTAGCGGCGCCGCGGTGTTGTCCGACCCACGCGAAGCAAACAATTCAACCAGGGCGCCCGCTCTGGACCATCCAGGAACAGCGAGCGACTCCGGATCCTGGAGGCCATCGGCGGTGACCCCGCGCATCGAACCGGCCGGCTTCGCGGCGTGCCGAATGATCATAAGAACCTGGTTGGGCGGGGTGCTTGAGGTCACCAGCTGGCACGGGCCGTTCCGGCTTGTGGCCTCAGCGCGGCAGGCGGCCAGAAGGGGTGCCAACGCGAACCCGGTCGCGGCGGCCAGCAAACGACGACGATCGATCCGAATCACATGTGCAAGCATCTCTCTAGGCCAACCTGGAGTTAGGCACCGGCTCTGACAATCAAAGCAACGTCGCGACACCTTGACGCCGCGGCGGAGCGTTTGTTTCTGAAGAAGTCGTCCATAATCTTTATATATATGCGAGGTAGCGCTTAAATCCTTGCAAGACTATCCACTTTTGCTGCGTGATATGTATGAAGATGTGTGCTGGAACATCACAAATCTTGTGGATGGTCGTCGGACTGGTGCTGTTCGCCGCAGTCGCTGGAATATTCACGATCGAAGAAACTGCATCTGTCGGCTTACGTCGCTAGGCGCCGACGCTACAGATCTTCCAGACGCCGCCCTGCCTGTTGAGGGTGAAATTCACGCTCTGCGTATATCCCGAGACGGTGATCTTGACCGGGACTGTCGAGGTGTCACCACTTGTGCTCGCCGAGCCAACCACGATACTGGTCACGCTGCTGATACCGCCGTAAATGTCGGTCGGGCTGCTCTCAATCTGAGATTTCAACGAATCGCAGACGTATTTCTCTGCTTCAGACTTGTCCTGCTTCTTCGCCGCGTCGACGTATGCTTGAGTGACTTGTTCGGGAGTTGCCGAAGAGTTCGTAGCTGAGCCACCGCGCAGCACAAAGAAGAGCGTCAATCCGATGGCAGCTAGCACCACGACGCCCGCGGTCACTATCCATGGCAGTTTGCTCTTGGGCTGCTGTGGTGGTCCGTAGCCTGCCTGATATTGCTGCGCGTAGCCCGGGTTCGGACCGTAGTTTTGGGGTGGACCGTAGTTTTGGGGTTGGCCGTACTGGGGTTGGCCGTACTGGGATTGGCCGTACTGGGGTTGGCCATGGGGAGCTGGGCCGTATTGGGGCCGGCCATAGCTTTGTGGGTTCGAGGGTCCCGGGTTTGGCTGTGGGTTGTACGGCTGACCGTACGGGGGCTGCGCCATGCTATTTACCCTCTGACTATCAGTGGTCCGGTGGAATTCCATAATTCTAGGCAACTGTGTTCGTTGATTACGCCCACTCTGACGGCGCGATCGATCCGTTTGGTTCCCGTCGCAGGGCAAATCGTCTTATGCACAATAGCCACCACGTCGTGAGGAGCGTGACGGTTTTCGGTTCTGGCGCAGTTGCGAAGTCATTTTGCATCCATTTTTCCTTGGTCATTAGGGCTAGTCGTAAAACCACTTAGTTGGTCGCGCAGCTGGTCGCGCTGGGCACTCGGTGGACCGAATATCTCTTCATCGATGTCGGCGACAATGCCGACTGCGCGGCGTACCAGGGTCGCTCCGGCGGCGGTCACCCGCAAGCGCTTGGCGCGAGGGTCGGCAGGGTGCGGACTTCGTTCAAGCAGATCGTGGCGTTCGAGGGTAGCCAGCACCTTCGAGGCCATCATCCGATCAGCGCCGGCAAGATCTGCTGTCTGCTGTTGCGTCGGTTGCTCCCCGTTGCGCGACAGCCAGTTGGCGGAGGCGAGCAGGTTGAACTGCGTGTGGGTGAGGCCGATCTCGACCAGCCGTGAATCGAGTTCGCGTCGCCAGGTCAACGCGGCGTGGTGCAGCCAAAAACCTGGGCTGTTGAAGGGTCCGCGCGGCTCAGCCACAGCGGATTGCTTCGCGTTCGAGGGCGGCGAAGGTTTCGGGCATGGCACGGCGAACTTTCCGGCCGTAGTGAAGGCGAAAGAGCACGCTCAGGGGCCCGGTTACGTCGTACCGTTTGGTGACCGTGACCTGGTTGTTTCCTGCTGAACGAAGGACATGATCAATGATCAGTTGGCCGCCGGGTAGCGGACTGGTTATTGTCCATTGATGGCCCTCGACGATGGTGCAAATGGTTGCGGTACTTCCGGGGTTGCCTCTTTGCTTGGACCTGATGCTGCTCCCGACCGCGAAGGGTCCGGTCAGGTGCGTACGAAGTTCCCGGGGGTCCCATTGGGGAAAGCGGTCGGGATCGGTCCATACCCTCCAGACATTTGCGGGGTCAGCCGTGATCGTTTGCGAGGTGGTGAAGGAGTACATTTCGGTCCTTCCAGATTGTAGTCGTGACAACTGTATATGTAGTCACGACAACAATCAACGATATCCGAGACTTTAAGCGGAATTCACCACTTCTAAACGCGGACCGTATACTCCCGCGGGAGACATTACGACTCGGGTAGTGCTAGCTGGAACGGAACCTCTCGGTGGAAGAAAAGCACTCGATCGCGACCGACCAGGCGACCGACGTCGAAGCGCCCCCTAAGCCACCAGATACAGGCAACCGCAGGAGGCGGCGCTTCGGGCGGATCGCTGCCCGCGTGACGGTAGCGGTGCTCGGCCTTATGCTCGGCGTCGCGGTCGGTGGGCACCTCACCAGCGATGTCGGGCCGCTGACATTGCGGATTGATTTGGCCTATACCGGCGGAGCCAACACATTGGTCGTACCGCCGCTCGGGTCGGTTAGCATTCAGCCGTACCTCGGCCCGGTCGGTCTAGAGGCCACCATGGTCGATATCGATGCGCCGGTCGCAAAGAAACTGCTCAAAGAAACGTCCGGATTGTCTATCGCAGAACGCGAGATCGCGGCTGACTTCGAGCGGGCTGCCATTCTGCTCGTCGTCAAGACGCTACTAATCTCACTGCTGTTCGTGGCGCTGCTCAGTGCCCTGCTATGGCGGCGGCCACGCGCCATCCTGTTACCAACAGCGATCGCGCTGGCACTCGTGGTCGGCAGCCTCACCGTCAGCGCGGCGACGTTCGATCTCAAGAAGACCCGCGAACCTAGATTCGAGGGAACGATCGTCCAAGCGTCGGGAGTCGTCGGCGACGTCAAGCAAATCGAGCAGAAGTACAACTCCTACCGCAAGGCGCTGGTCAAGCTGGTGACTAACGTGTCGCGGATCTACTCGATTGTCAGCGAACTTCCCACCGAGCCCACCACCGGCGACACTATTCGGGTACTGCACGTCTCGGACCTGCACAATAATCCGGAATCCATCGACCTCACGAAAGCACTGGCCAAACAGTTCAAGGCCAACTTTGTCATTGACACTGGCGACCTGAACGACTGGGGAACTAAGTTTGAAGATCTCGTCGTGAAGGGTATTGGGACGGTGGGCTTGAAGTATCTCTATGTCAAGGGCAATCACGACTCGAGCGCTACGGTCCAGGAAGTGGCGAAGCAGCCCAACGTTATTGTGCTCGATGACAAGGTCGTCAAGGTCGAGGGGCTCACTATCGCTGGTATCAGTGATCCGCGGTTTACTCCCGACAAGGCCGACGGCGACGACAACGCCAGCCTCGCCAAGATCACCAGTGTCGGCAAGAAGCTGGCGACGACGATCGATGCGGAGGGAGCGCTGGTTGACATCGCGGTCTTCCACGACCCTAAGTCAAGCACCCCGCTACACGGTGTTGCCCCACTCATCCTGGCCGGGCACACTCACGCCCGGAAGGTATCGGTTGTCGGCAAAGGGCAGACGCTGCTCATGGTCGGTGGTAGCACCGGAGGCGCTGGTCTGCGTGGCACCGAGGCGGCCAGAGTGACACCGCTGGAAGCCTCAATCATCTACATCAGCAAATCGACCAAGCGGGTGATCGCGTGGGACGAGATCACTCAGGGCGGCCTCGGTCAGACCGACATCAGCATCAAACGCAGGGAGAACCCGATCAGCGCGACGTCGTAGCGATCAGGGCAGGCGCATCCGAATCAAGAGATGGACTAGCGCTGGCCGCTATTCGGTCTGGTTCGGATCCTTCAACAGGTTGAGTGAGCGCCGGCGCAACGTACGCATGCCGCCCAACCAGCGGTCCGGGTCCGTCGCCTTGCGCTCCACATAGGTCTGCACCCTGGGATGCGGCAGAATCAGGAAACGATCTTCTCGCATCGCCTCGGTCACAACTTCGGCCACGAACTCGGGCTCGACAATGCCGTCGGTGCCACCATCCCCCAACTGACGCGGTGCCATCGCGGTGTTGACACCCTGCGGGCAAAGCACCGAAACGCCGATGCCGTCGTCGCCGTGCTGGATCGCGATCATCTCAGCCAGCTTGATACACGCGGCTTTGGTCACGCTGTAGGGAGCCGACCCGACAGCGGCAAGCAGTCCGGCTGCGCTCGCGGTCTGTACGAGGTAGCCCTCGTGGCGGGCCGTCATCAACGGCAGCACTGCCCGGGCCGCGTAAACGTGCGCCATGACATGCAGCTCCCACAGGCTCTGCCAGGCCTCGTTTGGCGCCTCGACCCCACCGCCACCACCGCCGGCCCCGGCATTGGAGAAGAAGATATCGATCGGTCCGATGTCGCGTTCGACCCGCGCGACCAGTTCCTGCACGGCGGCCTCGTCGGTGACATCCAGCTCTACGCCCAGGCCACCGATTTCTTGGCCTACGGACCGAGCCGTATCGCCATCACGATCAGCAACCACCACTGCGCGAGCACCCTTGGCGATCCAATGTCGGGCAACCGCAGACCCGATGCCGCCCCCACCGCCGGTAATAACCGCGATACGATCAGCGATCTCCATCTGAACTCCTAGGGGTCGTAGTTTCCAGACATGCGGCCATTGCCGCCTCAATCGACGCTACCACGACTAACAGTTCTCGATGCCTGGTCAAGAAGTGAGCTGGCGTTTGCTGCTGACTACGCCGGTGTCAAATCCGGCGTAGTGCAAACCACCGTGGAACCGGGCGTGCTCGATCTTGACACAGCGATCCATGACTACCGTCATGCCCGCTGCTTCGGCGTTTGCTGCGACCGTGTCGTCCCAAAGCCCGAGCTGAAGCCAAATCATCTTTGCGCCGATTTCCTTGGATTCCTCAAGGACCGAAGGTATGTCGGCTGTCTTACGAAACACGTCCACGATGTCCGGTACTTCGGGCAAATCCTTCAGCGACTTGTACACCGGATGCCCGAGAATCTCTTTGATCGTCGGATTGATGAAGTAGACGGTATAGGGGCTCGCCGACAGCAGATAGGTAGCGACGAAGTAGGACGCGCGAGACGGTTTGTCCGATGCGCCGACGATAGCGATGGATTTGGCATTCCGCAGAATGCGCAGACGTTCGGGAGCCGAGGGTCCAACCCAGGTGCGCGTTTCAGTCATTCGGTCCTCCCTGGGCCACTGTAAGAGCCTGATCAAGATCCCAGAGTATGTCTGCGAGATCTTCAATTCCAACCGAGATGCGAATCAAGTCCTCGGGAACCCCAGCTGTCTCTAACTGCTCGGGACTGAGCTGGCGATGCGTTGTCGAGCCTGGATGCAATACGAGCGTCCGCGAATCGCCGATATTCGCCAGATGGGAGGCGAGCTGTAGTGCCTCGATGAACCGCTGACCCGCCTCTCGGCCACCCTTGACGCCGAAGGAGAACACCGATCCGGGGCCTTGCGGTAGATATTTGCGCGCCCGGTCGTAGTGCGGGTGCGACTGGAGACCGGCGTAATTGACATACGCGACACGGTCGTCGGCATCCAGCCAGTTCGCCACTTCTTGAGCGTTGGCCATATGTGCATCCATACGCTGGGGTAACGTTTCGACGCCCTGCAGGAGCAGGAAAGCTGACTGCGGCGATAAGGCTGGACCGATGTCGCGCAGTTGTTCGTTGCGCAGCTTAGTCAGGAAGCCGTACTCCCCAAAATTTTGCCACCAGGAGATCCCGCCATAGGACGGGATTTCCTCCGTCATACCGGGAAAGTTTCCATTAGCCCAATTGAATCGCCCAGACTCGACGACCACCCCACCGAGAGTTGAACCGTGGCCGCCGAGGAACTTGGTCGCGGAATGAATGACGATATCGGCGCCGTATTCGAACGGCCGGATCAGATAGGGGGTGGACATGGTCGAGTCGATAACTAACGGGATTCCCGCATCATGCGCGACTTCCGCTAACCCCTCGATATCAGCGATTTCGCCCGAAGGATTGGCGATAATCTCCACGTACACGGCCTTGGTCCGATCGGTGATGGCTGCCTTGTAATCGGCGGGATCAGTTCCAGAGACAAAGGTCGTTTCTACCCCAAAACGACGAAGCGTCACATGCAGTTGAGTGATGGTCCCGCCATATAACTGCGACGCGGCGACAATGTGATCACCGCTACCGACAAGGGCGGCGAAGGTAAGAAACTCTGCGCTCATCCCCGATGCGGTGGCGACCGCCCCGATTCCACCTTCGAGTGAAGCGATTCGTTCCTCGAACGCGGCAACAGTCGGATTGCTAATGCGCGAGTAGACGTTGCCGTACTTCTGCAGCGCGAACAGGCTCGCTGCCTCATCCGCGCTTTCGAATACGAACGAGGTCGTCTGGTAGATCGGTACGGCGCGTGCTCCAGTGGTCGCATCCGGCGTACCGCCGGCGTGCAACGCGCGTGTTCGAAAACCAAACGAGTGGTCCGTCATTCATAACTCCAGATGTCCATCGGCCGTAGTTGCCATCGTACGAGGCCGCGGCGGCCACCTTCAGGGGCGGATGGGTTGCGAGCCGATGGGAACTTCCATGTCGACCACGTGCGTTTCGAGAATGAGTCCGAGTCGTTCGGTCTGAGCGCTGAAAGAGGTCGTGGGATACCCCAAAGACCACTTTCCGACGTTTGTGGTTTATGGCCATACCCCCGACGCGGCGCTACGGCTGATCACCTGCGACGGCAAGTTCGACCTCTCGGCACATAACTACGAAGACAACAGCGTCGTATTCGCCTCACTGGTCTCGGTACATCCTGCCTGAGGCACCCAGCGTGAGACACCATGCATGCATGATCGCTGCGCTTACGGTCGTGTAATAGTTAGTTGGGCAAACAAATGACCGTGAACTCGGCGATGGTGCAAGATGAGATGATGCAGCAACGGGAAGCGCCGCCGATCATTGTTGCTTCGGGCAACCGCTGGGGCGGTCTTGCCGTGGCCTCGATGGGCATCTTCCTAGCAGTGCTCTCCGGAAGCCTTGTCAGCGTGGCGTTGCCAACGATTGGCCGCACGCTGCATTCAAGCGCGACCGGGCTTGAGTGGACCATTGACGCCTACATTTTGGTCTATGCGTCGCTCATGATTGCTGGGGGCGTCATCGGTGATCGCTGGGGTCGCCGCAATGCCTTCGCGCTGGGATTTGTCATTTTCGGCATCGGTTCGCTCGCAGCGGGGCTCGCGCCAACTTCAGGGCTACTCATTGCTGCGCGCGCGATGCAGGGCATCGGCCCAGCGCTGCTCACACCAGCATCAGTCAACATTGTTCGTTGGTTATTTGACGACCCCCGCGAACGCGCAACGGCGTTGGGGCTGTGGTCGCTCGCTTCTGGATTGGCAATGGCTTCTGGTCCGCTTATCGGCGGCCTCATTGTCGACAGCGTCGGCTGGCGGGGTATTTTTCTGCTGAACATCCCAATTATCATCATCTGTCTGATTGCAGTCAAAATTTTCATGCCGCAGCCACCGAGAGTCTTGGCAGAACACCGGTTTGATGTGGTCGGAGCGATCCTCAGCGTCATTGCCGTCGGCGCCGTGACCTTCGCGATCATCGAGGGCCAGAGTCTCGGCTGGGGGTCGCCGGTGGTGATCGGGAGTGCGCTGCTGGGCGTGCTGGTGATGTTGGGGTTCCTCTGGTGGGAGCGTCGGGTACCCGGCCCACTCATTCAGCTCAATCTGTTTCGGTCGCCGCCGTTCGCGGCAGCCACCCTCAGCGGCATGGCGTTGTTCTTCTCCTTCATCGGCGCGATTGTGTATTTCAGCGCGTACTTCCAACAAGTGCAGGGACTCTCAGCACTGCGTGCTGGAATCAATGTGTCGGCGCTAGGGATAGCCTTCGCGATCACTGCGCCACTCTCTGGCTACCTAGTGGGCCGAATCGGGCCGCGGTGGCCACTTGTCGGCGGTATGGCATTGACGACCGTGGCCATGTTCATGTTGCTTCGTCTGGAAGTTGACACCCCGATCAGCGCCATTTGGTGGAACTTCGCGCTGGTGGGAGCGGGTTTCGGCATTTCACTGACACCGATGACAACGACGGCGCTCGCGTCGGTCCCTGCCGAACGAGCGGGGATGGCTGGCGCGATTCTCAATGCGCTGCGACAATTTGGGCAGGTGCTTGGTGTCGCAGTGCTGGGCGCGATCACCTATTCGCATCTGGGCAATGTGAACGTCGCTGGCCCGCGATTGAACCGAGCTGATCAGTTTTTGTTTATGCGCGGTTTGAATTCCGCGCTCTTTGTTTCAGCAATGACGCTGGCAGTGATGACTTTGGTCGCGTGGATCTTGTTCTGGCGATACGCTCATCGCCCCCACGAGTCATTACCAGGTATCGATTGAGCGTTTGTGCTCAGTGTTTGTCCACTTGCCCTTGGCGACGGTGCGTAGCGAGGTGACGAGCTGCTGGCGGGTGTCTGCTGGATCAATCACCCCATCGACTTGTAGCAGCATCCCGGCATTGAGGCCGTTGCCGACCTCATAATGCTCCGCGAGAATCTTCTCAAACAGTGCCTCGCGTTCGACGGGATCGGTGACCGCCTCAAGCTCCTTGCGGAAGCCGAGCCGCACCGCGCCCTCGAGTCCCATTCCGCCGAATTCCGATGTTGGCCAGGCCAGGGTCACTGTCGGAATATGCAGGCTTCCCGCGCCCATGGCCATCGCGCCTAGACCGTAACCCTTGCGCACCACGACCATCGCCAACGGGACCGACATACTGGCCCCACGGATGAACAGCCGGCTAAATTTGCGGACCGAGGCGGTCTTTTCAGCATCCGGTCCGACCATGAAGCCGGGGGTGTCACACAGCGACACGACGGGGAAGCCAAAAGCGTCGCAGAGTTCAAGAAAACGCGCAGCCTTATCGGCACCATCAGAGTCGATCGCGCCGCCGAGCACCACCGGATTGTTGGCGATCACCCCGACGGTGCGGCCCTCAAGCCGGGTCAGCGCTGTGACCATGCAGGTCCCAAAGTCGCAGCGTAGTTCAAGGACTGAATCGACATCAAAGAGCAGTTCAATTACCGCACGGATGTCATAGACTCGTTTGCGGTTCTCCGGCACGACGTGTCGCAGCTTGCGCTGATCATGGGTTTGGAACTCTGCTAGATCGCCCTGGAAATAGGCGAGGTACCGCTTGGCAATTTCGATCGCGTGGATCTCATCTTCAGCGACAATGTCCACGACCCCATTCTTGGTCTGCACGTCAATTGGCCCGATGTCCTCTGGCCGGTACAAGCCGAGGCCGCCGCCCTCGATCATGGCTGGGCCACCCATCCCTATGTTGGAGTCCTTTGTAGCAATGATGACATCGCAGACTCCAAGTATGGCTGCGTTTCCAGCGAAGCACCGCCCCGAAACGACGCCGACGAGTGGCACCTGACCGTTGAGCTGGCCTAACCAATGCCACGTTTTGTAATGCAGTCCGGGGCTGAGGGTGTCGACTTCACCGGGACGACCGCCGCCGCCTTCGCACAGCAGGATCACTGGGTATGAGTTACGCAGCGCCACGTCAAAAAGACGATCGGACTTGTTGTGGTTGTAGTAGCCCTGAGTCCCTGCCAGCACCGTGTAGTCATAGGCGAAGACTGCGCAGGTTGACATATCGCGCCCGAACTGAGCTTCGTCGATCCGTGCTATACCGGTGATTAGTCCGTCAGCAGGCGTGTTCTCGATGAGGTCATCGACACTGCGCCGCTTGCGTTGCGCCGCGATGGCGAGTGCACCGTACTCGACCAGAGAACCGGCATCGATGAGTTGTTCGACATTCTCACGCGCGGTTTGCTTGCCGAGCTTGTGTCGTTTCGCGACAGCCTTGGGCCGGTTGGCATCCCACAAGAATTCCTTGCGGGCGATGAGTTTCGCTAAATCTGGACGGATGTAGTCCGGGTCAAGCTCTTCGGCCTCAGCGGCGCGGTCGTGCTCGATGTCGGCGGGCACATAGGCAACCACCGCTTGACCGTCGCTGACAACGTCCCCAGGCTCGACAAGAATCCGGGTCACATTGCCCGGCTCGTCGATAGTGATGACGTGTTGCATCTTCATCGATTCCAACACGACGAGGGTCTGACCGGGTCGGACCAAGACACCCTCGGCAATTTCGATGGACACAACAACCCCGCTCATGGGCGAGCGAACGGTATAGGCGTCGGCAGCGTCGAGTGTCGCAGAGGGGATCTGACCAGTGCTGTCAGAGCTCTGAAGCTGCCGTTCCTCGGGAGCGTCGTCCAGTAGGGACGCCGCGTGCAGATCAACGAAGTCGGTTGTCGCCGCACCGCACGTGAAAATCGAGGATCGCAAAATGGCGCGTTGAAAACTCAGGTTGGTTGCCACGCCACTGATTGCCGACTCGGCGAGCGCTCGATCGGTCATCCGCGCAGCGATAGCCAGGTCTGTGGTGTCGGTATGCGTGATCAGCTTGGCGATCATCGAATCGAATCGCGGATTGATGAGACATCCGGGGTATATAGCCGAGTCCAGACGAATGCCCTTGCCACTAGCAAACTGAACTGCTGCGATCGTTCCCGCATGCGGCACGGTACTGCCATCAGCCTGCATCGTCTCGGAGTTGATGCGTACCTGGATCGCGATCCCCGAGGGAGCCGGAATCCTAGCCTGATCGAGGCCAAGATCGCCGAGGCTGCGGCCTCGGCAAACCTCGATTTGTGACTGGACCAGGTCGATGCCGGTGACTTCTTCGGTGACGGTGTGTTCGACTTGCAAGCGCGGATTGGTCTCCATGAAATAGAACGAACCATCCTGGGCAACCAGAAACTCCACCGTCGCAAGGCCGAGGTAATCCACGGCACTGATCAACCGAACAGCCGCCTCCCGCATGGCATCACTGCCGGTGGCGCTCGGTGCGATTTCGATCAGTTTCTGATGGCGACGCTGGACGCTGCAGTCTCGATCCCAGGTATGGCTTACCGCTCCACTGATATCAGCGATGACTTGTACTTCGACATGCCTGGCTGATTCGAGGTATCGCTCGATGTAAAGATCGGCCGAGCCGAATGCGGTTTGCGCCTCCGCCGCGCACAGTTCGGCTGCGCCAGGCACCTGATCAGCAGCGCGTACGACCCGCATCCCGCGGCCACCACCGCCAGCGATGGCTTTGATCATCGACGTGCCATGCTCGGTGACAAAATCCTGCATTTGCGACACGGTCGCGCGCCCAGCGATTCCTGGGAGGACCGGGATCCCGTTATCGACCGCGAGAGCGCGGGCTTTTGCCTTGTCACCGAAGATGCTCAACGCATCGGCAGGCGGACCGACGAATTGGATTCCTTCACGGGCGCAGTGTGCCGCTAGTTTTGGGTTCTCACTCAGAAATCCGTACCCGGGATGCAGCAGGGTTGCACCGGTTTCGATCGCCGCACGGATGATGCCATCGACATCTAAGTACGCTGCGGGACCGGTGCCAACAAGGGCGACCGCATCGTCGCAGGATTGGACATGCAACGAGTCGGCGTCGTCAGCGGAGTACACAGCCACCGAGCGCAAGCCCAGGCCTGCGGCAGCGCTGGCGATCCGGATAGCGATCTCACCACGGTTAGCAATCAAAATGCTTTGGTCCATGAACCGCACTCTATCGAGTGCAGAAGCCGGATTTGCCCCATACCCATCCGCCTTCCTCGGGCGCCCTCCGCGACCTCGCCGGTGGAGCCCTCGATGAGGATGCCGTTTGTATTTGCTCGGTCGACAAGATCTTTCAGTACGTAGTCCATCTCCACTGGGTCGGTGAAGGTCAAGGAGACGACATCTGCATGCAGCTTCTCATCGAGAGTTGCTTCTCGGTATGGGCTCCCAACCTCGGCCTTGTAGGCGGCCTGGATCCACTGGCGGCCAGGCGCGTTGCATCGGGTCCAGAAATTTGCGCATTCAGATGCTGGTCGGAACTGTGTCATTGACGGTAAAGGATTGAGGCATATCGTGTCCTATTCTCGCGATGCCCACTGCGCTCGAGCTATCAGAGCTCCACGCTTTCGACATCGGTTCCTCCTTCACCGGTCAATGGTTAACGAGTCTCCATTCTGGATTACTAGTGGTGAGGACTTGGTCGGAGTCTCGAAGCTGAACCGGGTGCAGTCGTCGGTCCACGCCTCGGTGGTTGGCGCGTAGTCAGCGGCGGGATATTTCTCGAACGCTCGTGCAATATCCATGCGGGCGCGGCTAGTGCTGACCTGAGGGGTCGTCTATCCCGCGTGCGTTGATGCGACGGTGGTGACGAGGTCGGTATCACTCATTGGCATTCTGGCTCCGAAATCGATGACAATCGAAGAGGCTTTAGTTTTATGGAATAGATCGGAGTAAGCAATGCGGATCGCGATTATTGGTGCGGGCATCGGCGGACTCGTAGCAGCGGGCG
>JBDTCL010000245.1:0-9858 GCA_039923595.1 Antricoccus sp.
GAACGCCACGCGCAGGGTTGGCCGCCGCGTCGAGGTGGTCCTTGGCGCACTCCAATGCCGCGACCACTCGGGCGCCTTCATCAGCGGGCAGCGTCGCGCTGATTTTAACGGTGCCATCACCGTTGATCCGCCATGACACGCGCCGATCCCGTTCCGCCTCCAGCCGCCCGCTCTTCATCATGACCACGTGGCACAGCACACGTTCTAGTTGGGCCGCGGTCAGTGAGCAGGCGTATTTCACCAGTTTGCGTTCATCGATCAGTCCCGCAGCCCGGCTGGCGGCACGCACTTTGGAGTACGACAACCGGCCCGCGCTGAATGCTTCAGCGACCAGCGGCAATTCTCGTAACGCGCGCGCGACCCGCACATGCTCCCGCGCCGCACCGGCACTGAGACCGCAATAGAACGCTAAAAACCCGGCGGTGCCCTTAATCCCGACATAACCGTGACACCCGTCGCGGGCATCAAAATCACCAATCAACCCAAACCACTGACCCGTCGCGGCACTGACGACCGCGGCAGCAGCGATCAACTGCCCACCCACATCCTCAACCGACGCCCCCGCAGCCCCGACAGTCTGCTCGAACCGATCCACATCCCGCACTAGGTGAACAACCACCGCACACCCGTCCCTGCCACAAGGCCAAAGCCAGCCAACCCAACTTAACCAAACTTACCGCCCGATCCAGACATTCGTACGAATAGAAATCTGCCGCTAGCGTGCCTAAAATAGAGCAGTGAACAAGTCTCGCCGACGCAAACCGACCCGCGCGCAGCGTGCGGTTTCTCGCGATGGGTACGTACGGGTGCGACCCACCTGGAAAGGCGGAACTGGGTTCCAACAAATGAATGGAGCCGGATTCGGTCGGATTACCGGTTGGCTATTCGGTGGACTCATTGGTGCACCGATCCTGGTCCTCATCAGCGATCATCTCGCGTTCTGGCAGATCCTGCTCGGCTGCGCGATCAGCGCGGTTATCGGCTCCGTCATCGGGCACTTCGCCGCTGGCTACATCTGGCGACGAGTCAGACCGGATATTGACGCCATTAATCCGCGCCAAATGAGAGCGCTCGATTTGCGGCCGGGCTATTGGATGATGACTACCAACGACGGGACTGATCGTGCCATCCGAGTCGACACTCTTCCTGAATATACTGCCGATCCCGATGCGGCGCGGCACATCAAACCAGTCATCACGATCACCTTTGCGACCTCAACGGGTCGCCGACTCATCTTACCGGCGACCCAATCGATCACCGTCATTGATCTTGCCGTTCCGGTGCAGATGACGTCCGCGCCCGAATAGTTCGCCAAACGGTGGTGGCCTGCTAGTCGCAGAGGCAATACGCGTTCGCACCAGACGGCACCGGACCCAAACTGGAAACAGTTTGCCCCGCGCAAGAGTGCCGTCGACTCGTTCCCGGTCTCGAGGGTGTCTGCATGGGATGGTGTCACGGTTCTCACGAGACCCGCGCTCGAAGCTTCTCAGGTTCAAAGGATGAGCACTGTCAGCTGAGACGATTTGTTCAGCAGCCTCTACCGAGGTGCGCAAAGATCGACCCCCGCGAACTCCTGCTCGCGGGGGGAGATCAGACCGCGTCTCTGACGCCGGCACACTCCTCTACTGAACGCACGTTACTTAGTTCGCCGTACGGTGGTGGCATGTCAGTTGTGAAGATCAATGCCATATCCGTACCCGACGACGCCGCACCGGAACTGGAAAAGCGGTTTGCCGCACGCAAAAATGCCGTCGATTCGTTTCCCGGCTTCGAGAGTTTCCAATTATTGCGGCCGGTCAAAGGCGAAGACAGGTACTTCGTTGTGACGACCTGGGAGTCACAAGGCGCGTTCGATAACTGGGCTAAAAACGGCGCTCAGGCTGCACACGCGCCGACTAGCGAGAACCAGAAGCCGGTCTCGAGCGGGGCTGCTCTGCTGGAGTTCGAGGTCGTTGACCTCGACGCCTAGTCGCATCATCAACTGGGCCGACCTGTTGAGGACCGTCGCGGTCGAGCAGAACGCATGCGTTGATCGACTTCGGCAACTCTGCGACGATGACCTCGCCGTGCGATCAACGCTGCCGGGGTGGTCTCGCGGACACGTCGCAGCTCACCTCGCTGGCAATGCACGCGCGCACGCCCGGCAACTGATTTACGCCGCACGCAGTCAGATCGTGCCAATGTATGAAGGCGGGAACGATGCCCGCGTCGCTGCAATTGAGCTCAGTGCGCAGCAGGGTTCGGCAAAGCTCATTGCCGAGTTGCAAGCGGCGCACGCCGATGTGCTCAGCGCCGCGCAGGTGTTCACGGCGCAGACCTCATCGGCGCGAGTGTCATACCGGCGGGGCACCGTCCACGACCTCATGCAGGCGCGACTGATGGAACTTCACCTGCACCAAATCGATCTCAACCTTCGTGATTGCAAGGCTTCCTCGATTCCAACAAGCGCTGCCAAATCAATCATTCGCCTTCTCGCTGCACGCGTGCCTGATGGGCAGCAATGGAGACTGAACACGCCCGAGTTTTCGGTCGCGATCGGCGCTGGTGATCGAGTCAAGCTGCGCGGCACAGCTGGCTCGCTGGCGTGCCTTCTAGCGGACCGGGCCTATCAGGAAATCATCATCGATGGGCATCCGCGGCAGCTGCAACCCTGGCCAGATCGCAAGAGCGCTCTTAACGAACTGCAGTTCAGCGATCTCTAAATTGTCGCTATCAACGGCTCGCAGAACCCAAAAGCCCTGGATCGCTCGAACAAGGAATCCAGGGCACTTTGGCGGTGGCGGTGGGATTTGAACCCACGGTACGGGGTTACCGTACACAACATTTCGAGTGTTGCACCTTCGGCCGCTCGGACACGCCACCGCCGAAAAGAGTACGCGATCATTTCCGCCGGACGCGAGTCGGGTCGGGCACGCCCACAGCAGTCCAAAATGCGACGTGGGCCACACTCCGGCTATAATCGATCGAGAGACTGTCGTCAGTGACTAAGGGGATTGCTGTGACTATTGACCAAAATACGCGGCCTGATTTTGTGGCAACCACCGTCGATACCGATGCCGAAAACCCCTATCTGCTGGGTATCTACGCACCAGTGCATCAAGAGATCGACGCTCGCGATCTTGAAGTAGTAGGTGAAATACCGCGCGATCTCAACGGGGTCTACCTACGCAACGGTCCCAATCGGCGATATAAAGCCCTGGGTCGCTACCACTGGTTTGATGGTGACGGCATGATTCATGCCTTGCACTTCGAGAACGGAACCGCTCGTTACCAGAATCGCTGGGTTCGCACCGAAGCCTTCAAAGCAGAGTCGGCGGCTGGAAAATCGCTATGGACCGGAGTAGTCGAGAACCCCGCTAATAACCCGTTTGGCAATCATCACGGTCTCGGTATCAAAGATAGCGCGAATACCGATCTCATTCATTATCGAGGCAAGGTGCTTGCGACCTGGTACCTCTGTGGTTCGCCCATGGCAATCGACCCGCTCTCGTTACAAACGATCGGTGCCGAGGATTTTTTAGGTACGCTGCACGGCGACATGATGGCCCATCCCAAAACCGATGAGCGCACGGGTGAGCTGTTCTGGTTCGACTATGGCCCACAGGCCCCATACATGCGCTACGGCGTCGCCGGCGCCGACGGCGCGATTTCATCGGTGACCGATATCGATCTTCCAGGACCGCGGCTACCGCACGATATGGGCATCACCGATCACTATGCGATCTTGATGGATCTACCACTAATCCAGGATGAAGCAGCTCGTCGAGCAGGCAGGTATCGTATCCAGTTCGAAGCCGAGCTACCAGCACGTTTTGCCATTCTCCCTAGATACGCCACGGATCAGTCGCAGCTCAAATGGTTCGAGGCATCTCCGTGCTATATCTACCATGTCGTCAACTCATGGGAGGAAGGCGACGAGGTTGTGATGGATGTGTGTCGGACGCGCCAGGGTCAGCATGCCCGCATTGAGATCAAGACTCCACTCGCGCAAATGCTTGCCTATCTCAAAATGGATGCCCAATTGTGGCGCTATAGATTCAGTCTAAAGACGGGTCAGACGACTGAGGGACCGCGAGATGAAGACAAAACGGAGTTCCCAAGCATCGACAACCGACTTGCCGGGCAAAAGAACCGATACACCTACAACGCACACATCGCACAAGCCGAGACTGTGCTTTTCGACGGAATCACTCGCTATGACCTACAGACCGGCGATGCAGCGAATTATCGCTATGGAGACGGCCGCTTCGGCAGTGAGTCACCATTCGCTCCGCGAGATGGATCGAACGGCGACGATGACGGGTACCTCGTGTCGTTTGTAACCGACGAAAACGACCAGTCCAGCGTGGTTGAGGTACTCGATGCAGCTGACATCGCAGCCGGTCCGGTGGCCACCATCAAACTACCGCAGCGCGTCCCACTCGGCTTCCACGCGACGTGGCTGCGCCCGGATCAGTTGAACACTTCAGCATGAAATTGCATCCGCCGGACCGCATCCAGCTATACACCGATGCTGGTTATTGGGGGCATCCTGGTTGGATCGAGCTGCTCAACGCTCACGCCCAAGCAATGCCCGACAAGGTAGCAATCATTGATCCGCCCAATCTTGCGGCGTTGTGTGATGTTGAGCCTCGTCAATGCACGTGGCAAGAGTTAACCACCGTGGTCGAGCATGCTGCTGCAGTGTTGCATGCTGCTGGGATCAAAGCTGGTGATGTGGTCGGGGTGCAACTACCCAATAGCGTTGACCAAGTTGTCAGTTATTTGGCGATTGTTCGGTTAGGCGCGATCCTCACGCCTTTCGCGATGCAGCTTGGGCAACATGAAATCGAAGATATGGCCCAGACTACTAAGATGGCTGCATTCATCAGCCTCGCTCGCATGGGTGAACGAACTCCGCTCGCAGATTTCACCGAGTACTCTGCCAAGATTCCCTCTCACCCAGTTATTTTCGCGGGTAGCGGCACGGTGCCAAACGGCATCGAGTCGCTGCACAACCGCACGGAGGAAGCCGCGCCGACGCGTGTAGCCGATCCCAATGAGGCAGTCACAATCTGCTGGACCTCGGGCACAGAATCTAAGCCCAAAGGCGTGCCTCGCTGCACTAATGACTGGCGCATCATGTCGATCGCCAGTATCGATGCAGCCGAATTGACCCACGACGACGTGCTGCTCAATCCGTTCCCGTTAGTCAATATGGCTGGTATCGCAGGAATGCTCGTGCCGTGGTTGACGACCGGCGCGACGATGCTGCAGCATCACCCGTTCGACCCACCGACGTTTTTTATGCAAATCGCCAAGTATCGGGCCACCTATACCGTCGCGCCGCCAGCGTTGCTGATGATGGTGCTGGCACGCGAAGACATCACCGCGCAAATGCTCAGCACACTGCGGGTCATCAGCTCTGGTTCGGCGCCGCTGTCGCCTACGATGACCAATGGCTGGTACGACCGATTTGGCATTGAAATCATCAATGCATTCGGCTCGAATGAGGGAGCGTGCATTGCCGGCGATCCGAAGTCGATACCTGACCACACCACACGGGCTCGGCTTTTCCCACGATTCGGCTCACCCGATCACCAGTGGCTCAACCGCGCATCCCACGGGATGCGCACCAAGCTCGTTAATGAACTTGGCGACGAGATCACCGATCCGCAGACCCCTGGCGAATTGCGAATCACCGGACCCGGCGTCTTCAGCGGCTACCTACCTGGGACGGCCGCTGAGCCATTTGACAAAGATGGCTACTTTTGCACGGGCGATATTTTCGAGTACGTCAGTGATGATCTGGGAGACCTCAAATTCTTGCGATATGTTGACCGGCTCAAGGACATCGTCAACCGCGGTGGCCAGAACATTTCCGCGGCAGAGATTGAAGGGCTCCTTCTTGGGCATCCGGCGATCAGCGATGTCGCCGTGATCGCGATACCTGATGATGTGATGGGCGAGCGCGCTTGCGCCGTGGTCGTCAGCCCGGATCAGGCACCGACCGTTCAGGAAGTCGCCGACTTCTTGCATGCCCAAGGTGTCGCCAAATACAAGATCCCGGAATCTATCCGCCAAGTCGTCGAACTTCCCCGAAACCCAGTCGGCAAAATTCTCAAACGGCAATTACGTGCCGAGGCGACATCGGAGGCAACATCATGAGCGTTCAACCAATCTTTATTCTGGGTGGCTATCAAACCGACTTTGCTCGCAGCTGGGGCAAAGAGAATCTGGGATTAACAGACATGATCGCTGAGTCGGTGCCGCAGACGCTCGCCCAAGCGCAGGTCGCGGCCGCTGATATCGAAACAATCCACGTCGGCAACCTTGCCGGTGAACTGTTTGCCGGACAGGCGCAACTCGGCGGCATCGTCGTGGCCCAAGATCGCGACTTTGAGGGATGTCCGAGTGCTCGCCATGAGGCCGCATGTGCCTCCGGCAGCATCGCAGTAGGAGCCGCGTTGGCTGAAATTCGCGCGGGTATTCACGACGTAGCGCTCGTCATCGGTGTCGAGCAAATGCGCAATGTGCCTGCGCAGCAGGCAGCGGCGAATCTCGGTAGCGCCGCGTGGGTCGGTCGGGAAGCACAAGATGCTGACTACGCGTGGCCAGCGCTTTTTGCTGCTATTGCTCAAGAGTACGACGATCGTTTCGGCTTGGATATGGACGCGCTCGGTCAGTTCGCGCAGATCGCATTCGACAATGCGCGCACCAATCCGCATGCGCAAAGTCGCGACTGGGCGATGTCCGATCGAGCATTCACAAGCGATCCGATCGTGAATCCTCGTGTCGAAGGGATCTTGCGAAAGAACGATTGCGGTCGCATCACCGATGGCGCCGCCGGACTTGTCCTCGCGGGGCGTCAGTTCGCTGAGAAATGGGCTGCGGATCATGACAAGTCACTCGATGACCTTCCGCGAATTGACGGCTTTGGGCACACCACTTCAACGCTGCTACTGAGCGATAAATTTGAGCTTTCGGCAGGCCGCGAACTGATGTTTCCGCAACTCGCGAGGGCGGTGAATAGTGCGCTGAATCAGGCCGAGATCGCTGATATCAAAGGAATTGACACCGCAGAGGTGCATGACTGTTTCACCATCAGCGGGCTGATGGCCGTCGAGCATCTAGGCCTGGCTGAACCAGGCGAGGGCGCGGCCGCGATTCTCGATGGAGTCACGACTCGTGATGGCGAACTGCCGATCAACCCCGGCGGTGGATTGATGGCGGCCGGTCACCCTGTAGGCGCGACCGGCGTTCGCATGATTGTCGATGCCGCTGCTCAAGTCACTGGCGTTGCCGGTGAGTCACAGATCGACGGTGCCCGGACAGCATTGACAGTCAATATCGGTGGTTCATATACCACTGTCTGCTCAGCGGTCGTTCGCAGCGGGTGCTAAGCGTATCGCTCGGTCTGTGGCAAGACCGACCACCCTCAGAGTCCCTCGACGTTGCCCAGCTCGTTGATGAGCTCGGGTACGACCGGCTATGGATAGGCGAGATGGCGACCTACGATGCCTTCGCTCTTGCAACCGCGGTCGGTCAATCGACGAAGCAGGTTCCCTTAGTCATCGGTCCGCTAGCGGTTGCGGTTCGCGATCCGACGATGATTGCGGTGGGGGCGGCATCGGTTGCCAATCTAACCGGCCGTCACGTGGATATTGCGCTAGGTACCTCGAGCCCAGTGGTTGTCGAACAATGGCACGGCCGATCGTCGGCGGGACGGGCCACCACGCTGCGCGAATCTATCGACGGCGTTCGGCAGCTAATGGGCGGGGCAAAGATTGACCTCAACGGCGAACGACTGCGGTTAACCGGCTACCGATTGCGAATCGCGACTCGGCCACCTGAGCTAACAATTGCCGCATTCGGTCCGCGCGCACTAGATATCGCCGCTCAGTGCGCGGACCGCCTCGTGATCAACTTGGTCGACGTGCCGCTCGCCGCTCGCCTTGTCGAACAGGTTCAGCAACGCCGTGCAGCGCTTGGCCGCGAACCGATCGCTGTCTCAGCATGGGTATGCGCCGCGGAATCAGACGATCAGGACGCGATCGAACAATTACGACGCAGCATAGTGGGTTATCTCGGCGCGCCAGGCTATAGCGATATGTTTCGCGCCTCTGGGTTCGGCGAGGTCGTCGATTTCGCGGCCACTCGCCCGCATCCGCGCGAGCTGTTTGCCGCGATCCCCGACAACCTTGTGGAGACAATATCGATCCTCGGTGATCAGTCAGCAGCGCGAATTGCTCAATATCAAGACGCCGGCATCGACGAGGTCGTCATCGTTCCGGCCTGCACCGACCGCAGCCCGGCGGGCCGACTCACTCTGCAGCGGGTCGCCGCTCTGCAAAAAAATCGAGCAATAGCTGCGAACACGGCTCGGTGAGTCTCGCGGGCAGATCCCATGGCCCGATCACCTCGACCTGATGGTTCAACCTGCGGTCTCGTACGACATCCCACAACGAGACCACCGCACCCGTCTTGGGCTCGAGCGCCCCAAAAACAAGTTTGGTTAATCGCGCGGCGACGATTGCGCCAGCACACATCGTGCAAGGCTCAATCGTGACCACCATAGTCAGGCCATCGAGACGCCAGTTGCCGCGCCGCACCGAAAGCGCCCGGATGGCCTGGATTTCGGCGTGCGCGGTCGCGTCGCCAGTCGCGTCACGCTCGTTGTGACCGGCCGCGAGCACACTACCCGCATCGTCGATGATGATCGCGCCGATCGGCACATCCCCACGTAATCCGGCCTGCTTCGCCTGCGCGAGAGCCCGCGCCATCGCGTGGCCATAGTCGCGGCTTGAGTTGACGGTCACCGTCCAAGCCTACGGCCGTTAGGGTGTGCGCTATGGATATCGCGCAGCAGCCGCCCACCATCGCGGTCATCGGGCTCGGGCTGATCGGCGGGTCATTGGCGCTCGCCACCCACGCTCTCGGAATCACGACTCTTGGATTCGCACGCGACCAGCAGACACGCAAGGCCGCTGCCGAAGCTGGGCTTCGGGTCACCGATTCACTCGACGCGTTGCTGGCCGGGCTTGACGGAAATTCGATTGTCGTGATCGCCACCCCGCTCGTTGCGGCTTTGGAACTCTTGCCGCAAATCATTGCTCAAACTCCAGATCAAGTCACGGTGACCGACGTGGTCTCGGTGAAGTCACCACTGCACGAAGCGGCGCTCAGATCAGCAGCCCCCCACCGATTCGTCGGTGCGCACCCGATGGCCGGCACGACCGAATCGGGGTTCGGCGCCGCCCATATTGATCTGCTGCAGCAGGCGCGCTGGGCGATCACCCTGGATGAGTCCACCGATATGCAACGCGCGGCCGCGGTATTTGAGTTGGCCATTGCCGCCGGCGGTACCGTCACGCCGCTCACGAGTGAACAGCACGATCGGTCGGTAGCTTGGATCAGTCACATTCCGCACATCATCGCTGAAACACTCGCTGCGGGGGCGAACTGGCAACCCGCGCTCGGGCTCGGCGCTGGTTCGTTCCGTGACGCCACCCGGGTTGCGAGCACCCGACCGGAGCTAGTCGAGCAGATGATCGGGTCTAATCCGTTCCTCGCAGAGACGCTGCGCGAATACATCGATCAGCTTGAGCATGCACATAGCGCCCTGAGCAATCATGGCCGCCTATTGCCGATACTGCAGGCGGGGCATCTGGGTCGTACGACCTGGGAACAGCGCAACACCGATAGCCGCGCCACCGTGACTGTTGAGATTGATCTGAGGCATCAACGAGCCAAAGCGCAACTGCTCCAGATAGGCCGGGCTGGCGGATATCTGATTTCGTGCAGTACCCAACTGGCAACTGCACTAGTGTTTGATCCCGACGCACCGCTCACCGGTGAATAGTCTTAGTTAGTTTTGAC
>JBDTCL010000246.1:0-3510 GCA_039923595.1 Antricoccus sp.
ACCTCGATGAAGCGCAGCGGTACCGCCAGATCCCGTGCTAAATCTATCCACTGCTGGCGAGCGGCGAGCACATTGTTAACCCCATCCGCCACGACGGCTCGCCCGGCGCGAAGTTGATCGGCGGCGACCCGACCGGCAACCACATAACCGACCGGACTGTCCCCGATTGGCGCCAAGGTCGACGCGATGGCTGACTCGATTGTGTCAATCCGCAGGAATGTCGCGCCCAATCGGTCAGCAACGCGCCGGGACAGTGCGGTCTTGCCCACTCCAGGTAGCCCGCAGAACGCGACAAGCTGGCACGGCGGATTCATCTGCATCGGACTAGTTTCGCCGTCAATCCGGATGATGTCGTGACCGGGCTGCCAGCCGCTCAAGCTGATTGCCGAAAGGAGGGCGTCGATCGCAGTGTCAGGCTCAGCAATTGTGGGCACGCTGGGGCGTCGATCGCCAACCCTGCTGAAATCAACGAGTCGTACGTGTCCGTCACGGTCTATGCGGACACCGACAGCCGTGCTGTCAGACTGAAGGTATGCAGCCGCTTCGCTTCGGTCTTAAAATCAGTCAGAATGCCTCGATCCAGGAGCTGCTCGCCCTCTGGCAGGTCGCCGACGACGGCGGCTTCGACCACTGCTGGAATATGGACCATTTCGCCACCCTCGGCGAAAGTCAAACCGGTGACATCTTTGAAGCCTGGACGCTGCTGGCCGCAATGGCGCAGGCGACCAAAAGAGTCCGAATCGGCTGCGCGGTCACCGGGAACACCTATCGGCACCCTGCGGTGCTGGCAAAGATGGCGGTCACCGTGGACCATTTGTCCGGTGGCCGGCTGGAGTTCGGGATCGGCTCCGCCTGGGCCGAGAATGAACACACGATGTTGGGCTTGCCGTTCGAGACGGTCAAGGCCCGCGCCCACTGGCTAGCCGAGGCGCTACCCATCATCAAGTCGTTGTGGAGTGAACCGACCACGACCTTCGTCGGCGAGCATTATCAACTCCAGGATGCGATCGCCGAGCCTAAACCCGTGCAGCGACCGCACCCGCCGATCTGGATCGGTGGGAGCGGCCGGAAACGAACGTTGCGCATGGTCGCCGAGCACGCCCAGGTTTGGAACGCCGCTGGCGGGACGCCGGAGGAGTTCGCCGAATTGTCAGCGGTACTTGATCAGCACTGCGCCGACATTGGCCGCGACCCGGCCGAGATCCGCCGATCGGTGCAGGTTCGGGTGCCCCATGACGTCACCTCCTTGGCATCGCGGGTGGCACCGTACGTGCAGGCCGGCTGTAGCGAGTTCATTCTGATCGTCGTTAACGACCCGGTCAGCACAGCCGAACAGGTCGCCGATCTGCTGCCGCAGCTGCGTACGGTGAGCTGACGGCTCGTTGTCCGAATCAGGGCTTTCTCACGTATCGCCACGATCGGTCACCTCACGGCCGCTCGTCAACCACTTGCGCTCACTCGATGTCCCGGTCACTGAGCACTGAGCACTGA
Organism: Antricoccus sp.; assembly: GCA_039923595.1. GTDB lineage: Bacteria > Actinomycetota > Actinomycetes > Mycobacteriales > Antricoccaceae > Antricoccus. Next base: position 1,492 of record JBDTCL010000246.1, read on the forward strand.
GCACTGAGCACTGAGGCGTTAGTGGACGCGGACAGTGCCACCGTCAATCGTGTAGATCTGTCCAGTGATCCAGTCCGCCTGGTCGCTGACTAAGAATGCGGCTAACCACGCGACATCAGTGCCGGTCCCGGCCCTACCGAGCGGCACTCGGGTTTGGATGAACCCATTCCACAACTCGTCCCGGCCAAGATCGTCCAAGCGACTAGTGTCGATGATGCCGGGCGCGATGGCATTGACCCGGATCTGGTGCTCACCGACTTCGGCGGCCAGGCTGCCGGTGAGGGCATGTACGCCGGCCTTGCTCGCCTGGTAGGCCGATACCTCAGGCTGCATTTGGCGGCCCGCGATCGACGAGATATTGACGATCGACCCGCCCCGTTTGCCGCGAATCATCAGCGGCAACAATGCCTTTGTGCAATAGAAAGTACCAACGAGATTGACCTCGATGACCTTGGCCCACACATCTGAATCGACCTCCAGGACGGACTTGCGATCCTCGCCCTTGGCCGTGCTCGCGTTGTTGATAAGAATGTCGAGCCGGCCGTATTCGGACTCGACGGCGTTCGCAAGTTCACGCATGCTGTCCCGGTCAGCGATGTCGGACACGATGGTCAATGCGCGACGGCCAAACCTGCGAACTTCCTCTGCAACAGACTCGATATCGCGCCAGTCAACGGCCTTTTCGTCTTCCGGATAGGTCGCTGGTGAGCGTCCGCTACCGGTAAGCACCAGGTCGCAACCGGCCTCAGCGAGGCGCACGGCAATTTCTCGACCGATACTGCGCATCCGTCCCGCGCCAGTCACCACCGCGACCTTGCCTTCGAACCCGGTCAACATGCTGCCTGAATCTGTCATCTGCGACATTCCTTAGCACTCAGTGCCCGCCTCGTAATGGACGCGACTGCCCTGAACGTTACAGACATCCGGCGATTCGTCAGCTGCCGTCAAGCCGGGCGCCGAAGATATCCACCGGGGATCTCCGCGAGCTGCGACACATGTCTACCAAACCAGAAGTTAAGCGGCGGTCACTGGGCCAGTCGTAAGCAACGAGATGTTCGTAGACGAGCATGTCTGAATTGATAGTGGCAGGAACGCCGCGTGCGTTTCGCCGGGAGTGTAGATACGCAGTCCACGTGCCATCACCGGCATGCACGTCGCCGTGGGATACGACCCGGAGTCGATGATCCGTACCGTGAATTTCGCGCTTGACCCCGGCGCGATAATTACTGTCTGGTTCGGCTTGCTTGTATCGCGGCCTGCTGCCTTGCCCACTTGGTGCCCGTCGTCCCCGGCGACAAATGACACGCCAGGAAAACCGCTAAGTTGGCATGTCGCCGCACTCTTGTTAGTCATTGTGACTGGGTAATAATAACTGCCTGCGGCGCCGTCCATGGGACCAAGATTGAACGCGAGGTTAACTGCGGCGCAGGTCGGCGGTGTGGCGGCGGGCGCAGGTGGCTGTGGTGCGGGCGTTTGCGTCGATGATGAACCCGCCGGTGAATTCGGCGACGTGCTGGTCGCGGTGGATGAACCAGATCGGCTGGAGCCGCTCGCAGCGGACGGCGTCGATTTTGCGCTGGTCGACGTGCCCGACGAAGTACAACCGGCCACGGCGAGCAGGCTAATTGCCGTCGTTGCGATGATTTGGACTCTTCTTGAGACTCGGATATCAATCTCCTCACACCTGAACTGCAATGGATCCGCAACACGGCGCGGCAGCGGCTGTGGACCTCACGGTAGTTGAACCGGTTGGTCCCGATGACCGAAAATGCTCACGTTGCTGATCTAGAGCGACGGTCGCTCGTCCGCTGATTTAAGTGATCACCATAAGCAACCGCGAAGCCGCTAGTAGAACTGGGATTGGTGACAATCGACGGAAATTGCCGTTTCCTAACAATACCTGCCGTCAACAATCAGTTGAACCGCGCGCCCAGCCTGCGGACGTCCCGGTACCCACCGCGACGCCGCGTTGGTACCTGCTGGTGGGCGGCGAGCGCACCGCTGAAGGCCCCAGCGCCG
>JBDTCL010000247.1:0-4330 GCA_039923595.1 Antricoccus sp.
GCGGACGCGAACTAGACGCCGGGTCGCGGAATGAATGGGAAGTCGCGACGCCGCCGATAAATCAGAAGATATGTGGTCGCCGGCGGTTTGAGTTGGCGACACGCCGTGGTCACATGGTCGTTCTCGACACTGATTTACGTCTCCGCTAGCGCAGGCGCTCGAATACGCATCGGCGAAGAGGTAATCGATTCTTTGTCAGCCCCGGTTGCGAAATTAGTTGTGAAATTTTCGATCGATTTTGCCTTCGTCAAACTCGCACTGGCGTTTCGAGACGCTGTGCTTTAAGTTCTTGTGAAGCAATAATATTATACGCAGCTCATTTAGGTGAATCTTCCGTTTAGTGTGGATAACTCGTGAGCTGTGTGTGACGAGAAATTATCGTCAACATTGAGCGTTATTGAGCACCCAAAAAGCTTGGACGGCCAAATGACTACGTACCCCTCAGCGAGTGAGCTCGTTGACGCTGAGGTGCGAGAATTGATCCGCCGCCGCGGCATTGACCCACTCACTGAGCACGCGCCGGTGCAAGCTCTGATCCGCGATGTGCTCAGTGATTACGCCGACCGCGCCCTGAGTGCTCCGTTGCCTCCCATCGCCGATCCTGCGCGGTTGGCCAAACAGGTACTCGATCGGGTGGCTGGCTTCGGTCCGTTGCAAGCGCTGCTCGACGATCCAGAAGTTGAAGAGGTCTGGATCAATCAACCCGACCGTATTTTTGCTGCGCGCCGCGGTCTCAGCGAGCTCACTAATATCGTGCTCAGTCACGCAGCGCTGGAGCAACTGGTTGAGCGCATGTTGCGTACCTCCGGTCGCCGGCTTGACCTCAGCACCCCCTTTGTCGATGCCTTAATGCCTGACGGAAGTCGGCTGCACGTCGTGATTCCTGACGTCACTCGGCAATATATGGCGGTAAACATTCGCAAATTCGTGGTCCGCGCCCACCATCTGCGAGAGCTTGTCGCCCTGGGCACAATCAACACCCAAGCCGCGCGTTTTCTCGAAGCCTGTGTGGTCGCCGGACTCAACATCCTGGTCGCAGGTGGGACGCAGGCAGGTAAAACCACGATGTTGAACTGCATCTGCGCCTCCATCCCGCCACGCGAACGCGTTGTCACGGTCGAAGAAGTTTTTGAGTTGCGGATCCCGCTCCCAGATGTCGTCTCGATGCAGACCCGCCAGCCGAGTTTGGAAGGGACCGGTGCGATCAGCCTGCGGCGACTGGTCAAAGAAGCGCTCCGGATGCGTCCGTCACGAATTATTGTGGGTGAAGTCCGTCAAGATGAAGCCCTTGACATGCTGATCGCGCTGAACTCCGGCTTGCCTGGCGCGTGCAGTATCCACGCAAACTCAGCCCGCGAAGCGGTCCAAAAGTTGTGCACGCTACCGCTGCTCGCGGGTGAAAACATCTCGTCGGCATTTGTCGTTCCTACCGTTGCTTCGGCTATAGATATTGTGGTGCACCTGCGGAATGAAACCAATGGCAGCCGCAGGGTGCGTGAAATCGTCGCTTTGACCGGCCGGATTGAAGGCTCGGTCGTGGAAATCACCGATATCTTTCATACAGAAGAAACCCGGCTCATCCGCGGCCAGGGATATCCGCCCCATCAGGACCGATTCGATGCGGCAGGCATCGATTTGCGCGAATTGCTTGGTGAGCATCGCACCACCACCGCCGCGACGAAGCATTTACGATGGGCGTTTTTCTTGGAATGACGACCGGAGTTGGCATACTGATGATCTTTTTCAGCTTGACCCGTCGTTCGGCAGCGCCGAAGCGGTCCACCTCAGGGTTTTCGGTACGTCGTCAACGGCTGCTCATCGACGCCGGATTGCGCGGCGTATCCAATGCGCAACTATGGCTAGCTCAGATTGGCACCTCTCTGATTCTGGCGATCGTAATTCTGTTGCTTTCCAAGGCAGTCATGATCAGTCTGCTCGCAGGCATATTCGGCTTCTCGATGCCACTAATGATGGTGCGGCGGCTGGCCAATCAGCGTCGCACCGATCTGCGTGAGGTGTGGCCGGAGGCCGCTGACCATCTTGCTTCAGCGGTGCGGGCCGGCCTCTCAATTCCCGAAGCAATGTCGGCGCTGTCGATCCGCGGTCCGCAACCTCTTCGGGAAGCCTTTGCACGGTTCGGAGCTGATTATCGGGCGAGTGGTCGATTCATCGAATGCCTAGACGCACTCAAAGAACGACTCGCCGACCCGGTAGGTGACCGAATCTGCGAGACCCTGCGCGTCACCCGTGAGGTTGGCGGCACCGAGCTGGGCACGGTGCTTCGTACGCTAAGCCAGTTTTTGCGTGAGGATGCCAGGGTCCGCTCTGAACTCGACAGTCGTAAACAGACCACGATCAACGGCGCCCGTTTGGCAGTTGCCGCGCCGTGGTTGGTATTGCTATTACTCGGCACCCAATCGACCACCTTGCAGGCCTACGACACTCCGCTAGGGATAGCCGTCCTCATCGGTGGCGCCGTAGTTTGCGTGGTTGCCTATCGAGTTATGGTGCGGATTGGCCGGTTGCCCAGTGAGCAGCGGGTACTGAGATGACCCCGCTGATGACCGGCGCAACACTCGGCCTGGTTGCTGCAATCGGTATTCTGACGGTCGTCAGGTACGCACCGCCAGCTCGGCGGCCAGGCTTGCAAGAGCGGGTTGCTCCGTTCTTGCGAGAGACTCCGCGTCCCTCTGCATTGCTGGGTGCAGGCGATCGTCAGCTTTCTTTGCCCGGCGCCATCGGCCGGATATTTGCCCCTCGTGCTCGGTTGATTTCGCGGACCGTGGATCAGTGGATTGGCGGTTCAGGGTCAGTACATCGGCGACTTGATGCTCTCGATAACGGGGGCACGGTCGACGACTTTCGGTTTGAGCAGGTCATCTGGGCCTCGATTGGTCTTGTCATCGGGGCAGGCGCCGGGGTCGTTGTGTCGCTGCTGAGCTTCAAATTCACCATCGCCTCTGTACTGCTATTTGCCGTGGCGGGTCTGGTCGGTGGGTTATTTGGACGCGACTACTGGCTAAGTCAGCAAGTGCAGCGTCGCCAGGCAAGCATCCTCGCCGAGTTCCCCGTTGTGGCTGATCTTTTGGCTCTTGCAGTGACCGCTGGCGAAGGACCGATTGGCGCCATTGACCGAGTGTCACGACTTGTCGATGGTGAGCTTGGGCGATCGTTGCAGGCGGCGCTTGCGCGCTCGCGGGCCGGGATGACGCTCACTGACGCACTTGAACGGCTTGCGACCACCAGCGGCATCGAACCACTTTCACGGTTTATCGACGGGGTAGTGATTGCGATTGAGCGTGGCACTCCGCTGGCCGAAGTCTTGCGGGCTCAAGCGGTCGATGTGCGCGAGGCGCAGAAACGTCGGCTGCTTGAGACCGGTGGCCGCAAGGAGCTGGCGATGATGGTGCCGGTCGTATTCCTAGTGCTGCCCGTCACCGTTGTTTTTGCCTTATTTCCGGGTCTTTTCGCGATCGTGGAACTGTCCCAATGAGTGCGTTGGAGGAAGAAATGCCGAACCTAAAGACTAGGGTCTGGGTGCTTGCCGTGGCCCTGATCCAGATGCTGCTCACCGTACTGCTGCGACCGATGCGCCAACCTGATCGAGAGCGCGGTGATGTGCCCGCTTGGGTGATGATTGTGGTGATGACCGCGGCTTTGGTGATCGCGATCCTGATCCCATTCCGTGAGGCAATTGTTGCTGCGGTGCAAAACGCCTTAAATAGCGTCACTGGGCAGTAGCTGCGATGCCGGGTTTGGGCCGACTTCGGCGTCGTTGCTTGGCGGTGCAGCAGCGCCGCGACGACGGCAACGTCGCCGAGTTCAGCCTGGTAGCGATCTTGCTCGTGTCGATCTTCCTCGTGGTGTTGCAGGTCGGCATCTATATCCATGAACGCAACGTGATGGCGGCCAGTATCCAAGCCGCCGCGCGTTATGCCGCTAACGCGAATGTCGAGTCCTCGGTCGGCGCACCGCGGGCAAAGAAACTTATCGCCGCAGCACTGTCCCCGCAGGCCGCTGCCAGTCTTGAATGTTCCGTCTCGGAAACCGCTGGGCCCGAGGGCTTGGTGATCGTGCAGGTGCATTGTGAGGGGAGCATCCCAGCAGTCGTCAGTGCAGTGGGCAACGTGCTGCCGGTCAACATCACCGGCCGAGCAGTCAAAGAGGGCGCGCCATGATCGGCGCTATCGCTCGTCGGATCCGGGCAGTTCATGCGGGAAACGATCATGGTTCGGCGATCATTGAGTTCGTGTTGCTGGTGGTGATTGTATTTGTGCCTTTAACTTATGGAGTGATCGCCTACAGTGCGGTCCAGCGGGCGGTATTTGCC
>JBDTCL010000248.1:0-8963 GCA_039923595.1 Antricoccus sp.
CGCGTCAATGTCGTCGAGCACGTTCATGATGTAGTCGCTTCCTCAATATTTCATTAGTACGTGTACAAGTTGGCCACATTGGCATCGGTCGCCGTTCAGAAGGCAACCTATCTAGTGTGCCTTACGCATGAGCCGATGAGAAGCCGGGCCCCTCATCTATTGAGGTGATATTGGTCAACGTGGCTGCGACTTCTGCGACGACGACCTGATCGCGCACATCGAGCGCGGCCAGCACTGGCGCGCTCATCAGGTCTGGACGGCGGGCGGCTGTCCGACGCAGCGACTCATCAAGACGCCACCGAGCAATCGCGGCATGGTTTCCAGAGCGCAGCACGTCTGGAACGGCCAGTCCCCGCCAGATTTCTGGACGGGTGTATGCGGGCCCTTCGAGCAATCCATCGACATGCGAGTCCTCGGCGGCCGAATTGACGTTCCCGAGCACGCCCGGTATCAACCGTGCAATCGCCTCGACCATCACCAGCACCGCTGCTTCGCCACCAGCTAACACGTAATCGCCGATGCTCAGCTCGAGCACGGGCACGCGGCGCGCAGCGTCCACCCCGACTCGATCATCAATTCCTTCATAACGGCCGCAGGCGAACACCAGATGCGGCCTGGTGGCGAGGTCCGTGGCAATTTTCTGAGTAAATAATGCCCCTGAAGGTGTGGGGATGATCAGGGTCGAGTCGTCGGCGAGTACGTCGTCTAAGGCTTCTCCCCAGACCGTAGGCCGCATCAACATGCCGGGGCCACCGCCATAGGGCGAATCATCGACTGAGTGATGCACGTCGTGAGTCCACTGGCGCAGATCGTGCACTGCGAGGCTTAGTTGACCGCGCTCGATCGCTCTGCCGACTAGCGACTCGTGCAATGGTGCGAGGTAACTCGCGAACACGGTCACGACGTCGATATCGAGGCCAGCAGTGCTCATAGATCAAGCAAGCCTTCGGGCGGATCGATCGTCATTTGTCGTTTGGCGCGATCAATATTGGGCACTATGCTTCGCACAAACGGAACCAAAAGTTCTAATTTGCCGGACTGGCCGGCGGGTTTGAGGACAACGGTGTCACCGGCCGCGCCGTGCACAATGTCAATCACGATGCCGATTGAATGTCCATCAGCATGCATCGCCTGCATGCCGATGAGCTCATGATCATAGAAGTCATCGTCGTCCTGCAAATCGGGCAGATCAGCAGTGTCGATGATGAGCAGGGTGCCTCGTAACGCGTCGGCTGCACTGCGATTGTCAAACCTTTCGAAACCAATCACCATGCGCGCTGAGGCGGTCCGCGCCGAACTTACCGTAAGCGGACCCCGCTCGATCGGATCGGTATCGATAACGGATCCGATCGCAAATCGAGCGCCGGGATCATCAGTACGCACTGTCACATTCACTTCGCCGCGGATTCCGTGGGCTTTGCCTATCCGGCCTACCACGAGGCGCATCGACGACCCCCTCAGCCGAGGTTATTCGTCGACGTCAACGACGTCGACGCGAATGCCTTTGCCACCGACGGCGCCAACAATTTGGCGCAAAGCCTTGGCGATGCGGCCATTGCGACCGATTACTTTTCCGAGATCTTCAGGATTCACTCGGACCTCAAGAACGCGACCACGGCGCGTGGTCACCATGTCGACCTGGACGTCGTCCGGGTTATCCACGATGCCACGCACCAGGTGCGATAGCGCCTCTTCGAGCACTATTCGGCGTCCTTCTCGTCCTTCTTCGCCGCTGGCTTGTCATCAGCCTTCGGAGCATCCGTCTTGGCATCAGCCTTCGGCGCATCGGCTTTGGCATCAGCCTTCGGCGCGGCCTTTTTCTTAGGCGTCGTTGCAGCGCCACTGTCGGCCTCTGCCTGAGCACCTGCGAGTGCCGCTTCGTACGCAGCACGTTTGTCGGCCTTGGCTTCCTTCACCTTCATCGGTGCCGGAGCCGCCTCGCCCTTGAATTTTTGCCAGTCACCAGAAACTTTGAGGATCGCCTCGACTGCGTCGGTCGGCTGCGCACCGACGCCGAGCCAGTACTGAGCGCGATCAGACTGGACCTCGATGAATGAGGGGTCTTCTTTGGGGTGATACTTGCCGATTGTCTCGATAGAACGCCCATCGCGCTTGGTGCGCGCGTCGGCGACGACAATGCGGTAGTACGGGGCGCGCTTTTTGCCCATACGCATGAGCTTGATCTTGGTTGCCACTTGTGTGTTACTGCTCCATCTCGGATACGGGTGAGATCGCGTGCTGCGCGTGGGGTTGCGCGAACAACTACGATCTCGGATTGATCTGAAATGCGATTTCGGTAGAGGGCCGACCACATCTGCAGATATCAACCTGTACATACTGCCAGACCGCGCCACGGCATGCCGCATCGACCACCGCTAGCCGGCCGGATCAGTCGACGAGCAGTACTCCCCGTTTGCTGGCTGCGACCGCGAAGAGCGCCGAAACGACGGCGGCAAGCACGATGATTATTGCTGCAATGACATACGCGAGCCGAAATGAAGTGCCAATTACCGGGGTAACGACAAGGGGGCCGAGCACTTGGCCGACTCCGTAGGCCGAGGTCAGCACCGCTGCCGTCCTGCCAATCGGCAGCTGCGCACCTTGGCCGAGCGTCATCATCGCAATGCCTAGGAACGTGCCACCAAAAAGCGCTGCAGAAATGATCGCTGCTGCAGCACCCGACGAGATGACCGGTAGTAATGCGCTCACCACCTGCATCGCGTAGGCGATCACCAATAGTTTTCGCAACGCGAACCGGCGTGAGAGTCGGTGCCATGAATATGCCGCTGGTGCTGCACATAGGCCAGCGACGAGCCAGACCACCGAACGCATCGTGCTCGAGCCGCCTGCGGCCGCGACCATGAAGGTACCGATGATGATGTATCCGACGCCTTCAAGGAAGTACGCCGCGATCAGTAACCACCAGGCCCGCCGCACGTCACCAGAAAGCCGTTGTGTTGCCGCACGCGACGCAGCGCTCTGCTCTGGTCGGACATCCATGCGCCAAGCAACGCTTACGCTCAGCGCGGTCAGTATTGCAACTGCCACCCATTGCCAACGCCAACCCAGGATGTGGCCGGCCGTGAGTTCGAACAGGCCCATAATCGCGATCCCAAGACCGACACCGCCAAATGCAACCCCCGCACTCGCACCTGCACGCCGGTAATGATTGATCGTGCTGACGACCCCGACGAAGATGACCGCGCTCGCATACCCAGAAGCTACTCGCAGCAAAGCAAGCAGCAGTGCGTTCTGGCTAAGTGCCATAGCGGCTTCGCTCAGTGCCAAAACCGCGATCCATGCTTGATAGTGTCGGCGCGTGTTGCGTGCGGGCCAGGCCGCTAGCGCCACTGCACCGGCGAGATAGCCCAAGTAGTTTGCGGTCGCGATCCAGGCGCCCTCTTTGCTGCTAATGACGCCCGCATCCGTCATCACCGGCAGCAATGGGGTGAAGGCAAACCGGCCAATGCCCATACCCGCAATCAGTCCGAAGATGCCCTGAACGGTGATCTGTCGACCGACTGCTCGATCAGCATCCGGGGAAGTCAGGGCCATGAAGCAGACCTTATGCTCGAGTAGTGAGGACGATTGATGCAGTCTGCCCATAGCGGGCATCCCAACACCGGCCGAAGGATCGCGCAATGACCAACCACGAGCCAACATCTACCAAGACATCCACCACAACTACAACCGAATCTGTGATGGACCGTATTTATAATCGCGACTTGATCAAGACTGAGGCCTACGTCGGCGGAGCGTGGATCAGCTCCGAGGACACTTTTATCGTCACCGATCCGGCCACTGATGCGGTGCTTGCTCAGGTTCCAAATCTTGGTCGCGAGCACACCGAGCAAGCAATTGCCGCCGCTAATAGTGCCTGGCCACAGTGGCGGGCAAAGACTGGCAAAGAACGCGCCGCGATCTTGCGCCGCTGGTTTGATCTGATCGTCGCAAACACCGACGATCTTGGCGCACTCATGACATACGAGCAGGGCAAGCCGCTCGCGGAGTCCAAAGGCGAGGTTGCCTATGGGGCGTCGTTTATTGAGTGGTTCGCCGAGGAAGCCAAGCGGGTTACCGGTGATGTCCCGGCTCCTGTCGCTGCGGACACCCGGATTGTCGTGATGAAGCAGCCGGTCGGGGTCTGCGCAGCAATTACGCCATGGAACTTCCCGATTGCGATGATCACGCGTAAGGCCGCTCCTGCGCTCGCTGCTGGTTGCACCGTCGTGCTCAAACCTGCCGAACAGACTCCCCTGTCTGCATTAGCCTTGGCCGAACTTGCCGAACAGGCTGGCTTTCCGCCAGGAGTTTTCAATGTCGTCACCGGCGATGCTGAGCAGTCAGTCGAGATCGGCAAGGCGTTATGCGAGTCGGATATCGTGCGGCACTTGTCGTTTACCGGTTCGACCCAGGTGGGCCGGATTTTGATGCAGCAGTGTGCCCCGACGATCAAAAAACTTGCTCTCGAACTCGGCGGTAACTCGCCGTTCGTAGTGTTCGCCGATGCAGATATCGACGCTGCGGTGGACGGCGCGATCGCCTCTAAATACCGCAATACAGGCCAGACCTGCGTTTGCACCAACAGGTTCTATGCGCACGAAGACATTTATGAGCAGTTCGTCGAGAAACTTGTTACCAAGGTCGCCGCCTTCGCCCAGGGTAATGGGTTTGAGGAGGGCGTCACCCAAGGCCCGCTGATCGATGATGCAGGCCTTGCCAAGGTGCAGGAGCATGTTGCCGATGCCATCAGCAAGGGCGCCACCATCCGCCTGGGTGGGCAAGCTGGCGACGGACGTTTTTACGCCCCGACCGTCATTACGAATGCCTCGGCAGAGATGCAATTAGCCCGAGAAGAAACCTTCGGGCCGGTCGCCGCAGTGTTCTCCTTTACTTCCGACGCGCAGGTGATCGACGTATGCAACGACACCGAGTTCGGACTCGCGTCGTACTTCTACACCAGCGACATCGCGCGTGCGTGGAAGGTCGCCGAAGCGTTGGAGTACGGCATTGTCGGGATTAATACAGGCCTGATTTCCAACGAGGTTGGACCGTTTGGCGGGGTAAAACAGTCGGGCCTGGGCCGCGAAGGATCACAGCACGGCATCGATGAATATCTCGAAATGAAGTACTGCCTATTCGGAGGCATTAAGGCCTAAGATTTCTGAACCACCGTTCAGAGCGCGCTGTCTGCTCCTAATTATCGGCCTATTTAGTCCCCAAATGAAACCTGACGAGCGTCGAAATCGGGGAGAGACAGTGGCACTATTGCGGCGAAGTAGCATCGCTTTGAAGTTCGACTCGTGCTTTGCCAAGGACGCGGTCACGACTTCGTTCAAATCCTCGGTGAGCAGCAAAGGCACTAACTGCAAGTAGAGGTGGCAAACGTTCTGTTCAAACTTCTCGGTTTGTGCGGCGAACGTCGTCGGCTCGGCGCCTGGAAGAACGTTGATTGATCACCCCGAGTCCCCGCGCCCCGCGGCCGATGGCGTCCCACCGCGGGAGGTCGTCTCGGCTGCCCTCGCGTAACCAATCATCCGCGGCAGCCGCCAAGTGCCGCCGCTTTCGGGCAGGATCCGCGTTTCGCGAATCCGGTGTTGAGTTTGGCCCACGCGCCGGTGATTCGGGTCAGTTCGACACGCTCGATGCCTCGGGGTGACAGGCTGGCGCGATGGGTATCGTTCTAGGCACCGCGAGCGAGACCCACTCGACCGCGCGGCCGAGTCGATGTTCAACTAGATACGTAGGCTTTCGCACTAAGGAGTAGCCGATGGCGCAAGTAGCCAGACAGGGATTCGACGCCGGGGATGGTTTCGAGGTGGACTTTTGGCGAGATGAGTCCGCTCGAAAGTTGTGGGAGGACATCGTTCCTGGCGAGCCGCGAGAGACGATCCAGTACACCCTGACTCTTGAGGCAATTCAGCGATACTGCAGGGCGGTTGGCGATCTGCATCCGCTGTATTTCGACGAAGAATATGCCAAGAGGTCACGCTACGGTGGATTGATCGCACCGCCATCTATCCACATCTTGTTAATGTTCTCCTGCACCCCAGCGACCGACTGGATGCGAAGTCCCGGGACCATCAACGCGGGTCAGTCCTGGACTTATAACGTCCCGGCGCGGCCGGGCGATGAGATTCGCTTGGAGGCGCGAGCCTTGGACAAGTTCATCAAGAAAGATCGCCTCTTCGTCGTCCACGACAATGTCTTCTTCAATCAAGGCGGCGAGGTCATTTGCGCCGGTCGCGGGCAAACAATCCGCCCGGCATGAGCAAGCACCCCGACGACAGGAACGATCTGACATGAGTACGACTGAGCCTGACATCAATGAGTTATTGCGCGGGGAGCCCTTTGCAGTGTCGCGCAAGTCAATCCGAGAGTTCTGCGATGCGTCCCTCGACTACAACCCGCTGCATTGGGACGATGAGTACATGGAAGGTTCGTTTGGCAAGACGAACTTCGGCGGGATCATCATGCACGGCATGAACAACTTCGGCGTTATCATGCGGATGTTGACCGATTGGGCGTATGAGCGCGGCGGCGACGCGCGGCGATTGGAGACGCGCTGGAAATCGCCCGTCAAACCTGGCGACACAATCACTCCGCATGGATTAATCAAGGCTACGCGGAGGACGGAACACAGCGAGTGGATCACGATCGCGGTGGAAGTGCTAAACCAGAACTCCGATGTCATCGCGGTCGGCGAAGCGCTTATCGAGCTTCCGGACCAGCAGGCCTGAGGCTTTTTCCAATGTTGGCCGACCTCGGAGCAACCTAGGGCTACGCGAACACCAACTGAATCAGTGGCCAAGGCGCTCAACGGAATGTCCCTGACCGAGGCGAGGTAACGCTGGTCAGTGAGCTGCATTTGAGCACTGCCATTCGAACGCGAAGCTGGCGATGTCCACGGAAACCACGTGATTGCCGGAGCTGACCTCGCGGTCAGGATGTCCGGATTGTCGCGATGTAATTCTATTCGGCATCGGCGATGTCCTCGCGAAGTCGGAAGCTCGCAGGGAGCCGTCGATCTAAAAGCGGTCATAGAAAGGCCGGTGCCGCGCTCATAGATCCCTAATATACAAAGGTTCCGGATACTCTCAGCCAGTTATACCACCCCTGGAAGACCCAACTCAGGGCGCACGGTATGCCGGGTGTGATCACTGCCCGGGCCGGAGCGAGATACCTGTGTAGTTCGGGTCCCGTCGTTCGCCGAATGCGGCAACCCCTTCGGCCATCTCCTTGCTGCCAATCGCTTTTCGCATGAGCTGGTCAGAATCGGCTAGCGCCGCGTCCAGGTCCTTGAGCAAGTGCGAGTAGACCTGCTTCTTGATAACTGCCATCGCACTCGGCGACGCGGTCCGGGCCAGCCTGTCGGCGTACTCAAGCGCGTCGCTGAGGACGTCGCCAGGCTCACTGAGATAGTTGACCAGACCGATCGCGTGCGCGTCCTCGGCGGTGATAACCCGACCGGACATCAGCAGGTCGAGTGAGTGGCTGAGCCCGACGATCTTGGGCAGCAGCCAAGAGATCCCATGCTCGGCGATCAGTCCAATCTTGGAGAACGACGTGGCGAGCTTTGCTCCCTTGACCGCGAACCGCACGTCGCACATCATCGCCTGCACAAAACCGAGCCCGGCGCAGGGGCCGTTGATGGCAGCAATAAGCGGCTTGTTGATCGACAGCGGGAACGTCTTCTCCCGAGCTTGGATCCGGCCGGGAGCGAGCTCGCCGGATGCCCCTATCTCGCTGAGATCATCCATATCGGCACCAGCGCAGAATCCACGGCCAGCGCCGGTCAGCACGATAGCGCGGACCTTGTCGTCGGCGGCAGCCTCGGTGAGCGCGTCAAAATACAGCGTCTCCATCGTGGGGGTCCACGCGTTCATGCGATCTGGGCGGGAGAGAGTGATAATCATCGTCGTGCCTTGACCGCTGACGATGACGGGGTTTTCAGTTTTCTCGGTCGCACTCACAGTATCTCCAGTGTGTTGTAGGAATGCATCATGAATCTGGTGTATCGCTCAGCCGCGACCTTGAGCATTCCACGCGCCATTGTCTGAGTGTGGGTCACGGGCACATCAAGCACTCACTGCGCCCGCAAGTCGCGTCTGCGCTGGTTGGTATCCGCATGGATCGTGCTCGCCCTACCCACGCCGCGATTTCCTGCGTTGATCCTGGCGGTCGACGATCGTCGGGAACCGTCCGGCCAGCACAACTGTCTCTTCGCCGATCTTCCTCTGACGACGTGCCATCTCGATCAGCCTGGTGAGCTCCTCGTCGAAGCGCTCAGCCAAGATCCTGGCCGATCAACCGTGTTCGAAATCCAGAGTCTCACGGCCATTTACGCGCCCCGGTTGATTGACCGACCCAACGGTGTCCGCAACGCAGGTGTGGGCCTCTGCGGAGAACACCTCGTAAACCCGGCCCACCGTTCAGTGGCCGGATCCGGCGGACCTCTACATCTGGCTGCTGGATGCGGCCGGCCAACAGTGTATTACCGAACATTTGGATTTCGAACACATCATTATTCAGTCCAGTTTGGTAACCCTGCCCGGGTCAGCTCCTCCGCGAGGACGACCTGTTGCGAGAGTCTCAGTCCTTGGCTGCCGTCTGCTTTGGCCGGATGATCGCGAGGAATCGGCCCCCATTCTTCTTCTCGGGCGGCAGTGCGAGAAGGCCGGGTAGTGGTCACCGATGAGCTGCCAGTTCGTCGTACGCAGCGACGCATCCGGCCTTCGCGTCGAGGGGCCTGAGTGATGAGACTGACGTGAGCGAGCAGCGAGCATGAAATACGCGGCCGGTTACTGAGCGGGCAGTTTGGGGTTGATTTCGGCGTACCAGTATTTCATCGACTATTTCCGCGTGCTTTGTGATTAGGCCGCACATCGTCAACTGAGTTAAGCGTCTTAGGTGAGCGCGAATGAATTGGTGCCCTCGGCGGCTGAGCTCCCAGCCCTGCCCGG
>JBDTCL010000249.1:0-6682 GCA_039923595.1 Antricoccus sp.
GCAAAGCGGGCAAACCACGGCGCGATAATGGCATCACTGAGTGCATACCCGAGTCGATGAGCCCGGTCGCTACGGTCCCCCGGCAGCGCCATCGTCACCACCGGGACGCCCATCGTTCGAGAAAGTACGCACACCTCAACAGAAACATCCACAAACAACGCCGCCGGGCGCGTCCGCACAATCCAGTTGGCGATCTGCGCCATTCGGTCCTGGAAGTTTTGATCTCCGATTGGTGCCCAATGCAGTTCTCCGCCAGCGGTCGGATCTATCGGTCCCGAACCCAGATCATCCCGCGGTAACGATATCCAGGGACCATGCCATGCGGGGTGCTTCGGGAGAGAAGAGAGAATCGTGACCGGCTCGCCAAGCTCGGCACAAATACTTAGCGCATGGCTAAGGTGCCCGTGCCCCTGATGGTGCACGTAATATCCGATCATGCTGCGCGGGCACTCAGCCGATAGTACAAAGACTCGTACTCATCGAGCATGCGGCTTTGCGAGTGCGCTGTGACTGCACGTGTCCGCGCATCTTGCCGCGAGAGACCAGCAGCCTGAACGACTGCCTCAGCGAGCGCCGGCACATCATCTGGCGCCACTAACACTCCGGAACGATCGTCAACCACTTCATGAATACCGCCCCTCGCAAAACCAGCGACCGGGGTGCCGCACGCTAGCGCTTCTGCTGCCACGAGGCCGTACGGCTCATCCCAACGAGGCGTAACTAGGCAGACCGAGGCTGCGCCAACGAGTGGGACAAGACGATCGCGGTTAAGGTGTCCGACATACCGAACATCAGGACCGAGTAAGCCGCGTACTGAGGACTCAAAATATGCAGGATCACTGATCGGCCCCGCTAGGTCCAATTTGATACCTGCGAGTCGAGCCGCTCCGATCGCCAATTCTGCGCCCTTTTCTGGCACTAGCCGGCCAAACCACACCAGCGAATCGCCACCCGGTCCCGGCCTCCAACGCGCCTCGTCAATGCCGTTCGATATCACCTGAGGATGCCGGACTATGTGCTGCCAGGCGCGCGCTGTGTGTGCGCTAACGGCGACGAACGTGATTGGGCAACGTCCAGTTTGGATCGCTGATTCCAGCCACGGGGTGGGCGGTGTATGCAGTGTGGTGACCATCGGCACTGGCACACTTCGAGCCATCGCAACTGGCAAGTGATGCAGACTGTTGTTATGGATGATGTCGAATCGTTCCCGGCCGTGTGCCGCGAAATTAAGCATCACGTCCAAGTAGGCGTGATGCTCATCCATCCATGCTTTGGCTGGCATGCTGACATCTCGCCGCGCTGACTCGCTTAATTTCGGCCAACTGATAGGCAGATCATGTGCCTGTAGGGCTGGATCGCTGTGCGGGGCAGCAAACATCGTCACTTCGTGCCCGCGCCGACGCAAACCATCCGCGAGCGACCAGGTGTGCGCCTCAAGGCCGCCAGCAAACGGTTCCCGGATAGCGAAACGCGCTGAGGCAATCATCGCGATCCGCAGTCCGCGGGTCACCGTAAGAGCGATTCGTACAAGTCAAGATGCGCCATCGCGATCTCGGTGCGTTCGGCCGCCCGCTGGGCCGGGTCCGCCCGCCAGAATGGACGTTCATGATAAGCGCGCGTGACTGCCGAACGCAGAGACACTCCATCGAAGCGGTCCTCGTCGTGGACATAACTTAGGCACGGCCGTTGTTCACTGAAGTAACCGCAGGTGGGAGCAACGACCGTCGTCCCAAGGTCATAGCAGGCCTCCAGCCATCCAGAGTGGGTGCCGAACCGGTACGGCAGCACAGACACGTCTAGTGACTGCAGATACTCCCATAATTCATCGTCAGTGAAACAGTGATGCACGTTGAGATCGATCACGCTATCGGCTGCAGCGGCACTGAGGAACTTCACCAGAGAATGGTCATGACGCGGTCCTGCTGAATCGAATACATCATGATGAATATTGACCTGGAGGTGCAAGTTTGACAGCTGCGCCGTTAGCGGCATCAGTGCTTCAATCACCGCCAGCGGATTCATGCTCGCGCGCACACTTTTGGCGTGTATTCCGACCACAAAGCGGTCGTCGGCGCGCTTGTTCGGGGCGCGCATGCGGTCGATTTCAACGACGTGCGGATGCACGATTACCTGCGGTCGTCGCCCCCATCGTTGCTCCACCGCGTCGGCGGCGCCGCTAGTCAACGTGATCAATTTGTCGGCCTGCGGGATCAAAATATCGAGGTGCGCGTCGTGCGCTTGACGATCGGCGTGATGCGGATTGCGTAAGTCGTGGACCGTATAGACCAGCGGCTTGCCGTGGCGTTTTAGTTCCTCAACGACTGATGCGAGATGTGCTGGTTCTTGCGCGTCAAATCCGAACTGGATGTGAAACACATCGAAATCCTGGTGATGCATCTGCACCCAGCGCGGAGTCAACATGGTCGGGGGCCACCACTGACCCGCTACGGTCGTATCGTCCAGTGGAGCGGGATCCATCAGTCGCACCACCGAAGCACCATCGCCCACCAGATCTAAATGGCGCACATAGACGTGCTCGGCTGGTACCGAGGCGATCCGGATCAGCTCAGAATCACCGGTTGGCCTCATCCTGATTGGTTCAGCGATGGACTCAGTCGTTGCTGATCGATTCGTGCTATTCGGCGAACGAACGATCGCTTCAGATCCGGGGGCACACTGCCCATAAATTTCTTGACCGGTCACAGTCATGACCCGGTACCTCTGGGATTCGCTGGGCAACTTATGAAAATTGCGGATGTCGCTGGTCGCTCAACGTATTTTCAAGATACACGATTTAGGTTCGGTCACCGATTGGTGCATGCCCCTAACCACCAATTGGGTCTTCGAAAAAAATCAATTCAATGAATAAATTCTGCGGTGCGCCAGATCGATGACTGCGCGATGCGCACGGCCGAGTTTTCCGGTACGCCGCAAGAGCGCGGCCGCCGCATTGCCGCCGGGTGCGCCGTGCACGCCACCACCGGGATGCGCCGATGCACTTGCGAGGTAAAGACCGTCGATGACCGTTTCGGCACGGCCAAGGCCGGGGACCGGCCGCAGGAAAAGCTGCTGATGAACCCCGGCCGAGCCGCCGCCTAACGCACCGTGAACCAGGTTGCCATTAGCGGAATGCAGGTCGGCCGGCGTCTGTATCTGCTCGGTAATGATCGCGGCTCGAAAGCCTGGAGCTTGAGCTTCGATCACATCTTTGAGACGTTCGATGTGGCCAGCGAGTTCGTCGCGGGTCAGCGTGGTGCCCAGTGGGGCGTGGGTGTAGGCCCAGGCTGACTCAGTACCGGCTGGCGAACGGGAGGGATCCGCGGTGGTGGTCTGACCCAGCAATGCGAAAGGTTGCTTAGGCAGTCGTCCACTGACGAGGTCCGCGGAGTACTGAGTGAGGCCGTTCATGTCGACGCCGAAGTGGACCGTTCCCGCGCCGCGAGCAGCCATTGCGGTCCACGGAATCGGGGCCGACAGCGCCCAGTTGACCTTCAACGTGGGACTGTCCCAGTGAAAGTTCTCCAAATCCGCGACCAAGCGGTCCGGCAGTTGCTCTAGGCCCACTAACTCGCCGTAAAGACGTGGCGCGTCAACGTCTGCCAGCACGGCACGCGCAGCGATGCGTTCGCCGGAGGTCAGTCGGACACCGGTAACCTCGCCGGATCGAATCTCAACTCGCTCGACCTCGGTGCCGGTGCGCAACTGTCCGCCACGTGCGTGCAACCGGCGAGTGAGCGCGTCGATAATCATTCCCGAACCACCGACTGGCACCGGGAATCCCACCGTCTGGCCGAGCATGCACAGCAACCAGCCGTACACCGCCGAGCCAGCCGCTTCCGGACCAAGATCGGTATGGAGCGCGTTGCCAGCGAGCAGCAGCGCGGCGCCTTCGCCACTGAAGCGTTCAGCGGCGAAGGTACGGACCGGCGTTAGGAGGAACCGAGTGAAGCGCAGCAGATCGGCGACGCCGAGCGTCCGAGCCAGTCGGCTCACCGCTCGCGGCGCCGGGAACGGGCTCAGCACGGCACTCAGCAACGGCTCGGAAATCTGCTCGAATTGTCGGACGAGCTCAGCCCAGGCAGCACCATCACCGACGCCAAAAGCCTCCAGCGACGCCGAGGTCAGGTCGACGTCACGGCTCAGCGTGGCGCACCGGCCATCGGGCAGCACGTGAGCGAGCACGGTCGGTGCGTGCTGCCAGCGCAACCCCCACTGCTGCAATTCGAGCCGTGCCAGCACCGGCGAGGCGGCGGCAAGCGGATAGAACGAGCTATACCAGTCGGTCACGAAATCCGGATGCAGGCTTCGGTCGGAGTGCACGGCGCCGCCAGGACGAGCAGCGGCCTCGAGTACGAGCACGCTATGTCCGGCGTCGGCGAGAATGTTAGCCGCCACCAACCCGTTATGTCCCGCGCCGATCACCACCGTGTCAACTTCACTCATCGGTCCTCGGCCTCCGCGGTTGAATGGTTAATCACTAACAAAGGATGGATCAGACATCGACACCACTCGCGGTTCGCGCGCGGCTGAGAATGTCATCGGGATCCTCTGGTCGATTATCGAGCAGGGTACTGAGCATGAACTGCGTGGCGAGACTACTGAAAGTTTCGTGTCTACTCAGCATCGCGTGCTTGCCGCCGACAACCCGCACGTAGGCAACCTTGGCTGTTCTGCGCAATCGATCAGCGACGGCAGCAGAGCGTCGCGGATCGGCGATGCGATCGGCCGTACCGTGCACGATCAGCACCTCGCGGCCGGCCCCATCGACGTTGCCATCTTGAACCTCGACCCAGGGCGCCAACGCCACGACGCTTTCTACGCCGTCCTCGCCCGCAGCAAGCAGCGCTGCCCTGCCACCTAGGGAGTGCCCTACCAGACCCACCGGAGTATCCGGTGGGAGTTCTGCTCTCATTTGTTCGAGCGCCCAGCGGACGTCCTCGACCGGTGTATGACTGGTGTCCCAGCCTCGCGCCGAGTTCAGCAGCCGGTAGACAGCGATTTTTCCCTCTCCCGCGCGTGCCAGGCGTTCGGCGATGGGAATCATCCGGAGCACTGACAACTGGTTAGGGCTGACCCGCATCCCCTTTCGCCGGGCGCCGCCGCCATGCAGCACAAGTACGGCAGCCGTTGGCGATTTGGGCACGCGAGTCCGGATGAGGCGCGCCGTCACTTCTCGGGCCACAGTCCATGCACTCGTTCTTTTGCCGGTGCTGGAGCGAGCACGTTGCCCTCCGTAGCAGGCTGCTTTGTGCCGGTAAGCGCAGCGAGCTTGAAAAGTGGACCCACGAGCGCGTCGAATAGCGGCGGCAATAGCCGGTAGCCGGCGATGATGATCGGGTTTGGCGGTCCGACGGGAATCGATACGTGATTGCGCGGCCGGTCTGCTAAACCGACGATCGCCGCCGCAGTACGTTCCGGTTGTACCACCGGAAACGGCGGTCGCGCAGCCTTGCCGGTGTAGTTCGCCGCCTGCCGATAGATCGGGGTGTTTGTGCTGCCGGGACTCACCACGCAGACGTGCACCCCGGGTTGATCGCGAACTTCTTGCTGCAGGGTCCGAGCAATCGCCAGTTGGCCCCATTTTGCTGTGGCATAAGCCCCCATATTGGGCACGGTGATGGAGCCGACAAGGGAGTTCACAATGATGAATGTTCCTTGCTTCTGGGTCCGGAACACCGGCAAGAGTGCCCGCGCAATGTGGGCAGTGCCATGGATGGCGGTATCGACCACGATCTCAAAAATCTCGCTGGGCACCTGCTCGATGGTGCCGTACGCCATCACCGTCGCGGTGTGCACCAGAACGTCAATACGTCCGTATGCAGCCATTGTCTGATCGACCAGACTTTGCATGTCGGCCTTCTTGCGTGCATCCGCTGGCACGCAAAGTACCTCGGTCGCGCCCTCCGTCCGGCACCGCTCGGCGGCCTCGTCCAACGCACCGCTGTCGCGGGCGACGAGCACCAGCCGGTCACCTGCCGCGGCCAGCTGCAATGCCGTGGCCAGACCGATACCACTTGACGCACCGACAATTACCGTTACCCGGCCGGTCATGGCTGCAACACAACCTTGATGCAACCGTCGGACTTGTCACGGAACATCTCGTACGCCTCCGGCGCTTGCGCGAGCGGCAACCGGTGCGTGGTTAGGTCGAGCGTTCCCAGTGGATCCGCCGGATCGCTAACCAGCGGCAGAATATCGTCGGTCCAGCGGCGCACGTGTGCTTGGCCCATCCGCAGCTGAATCCCGCGATCAAACATCTCCATCATGGGTAGCGGATCAACTTCGCCGCCGTAGACACCGGAAACTGAAACCGTGCCGCCGCGTCGTACGCCCTTAATCGCACCCAATAGGGCATCGATTCGATCGAGCGCAACCTTGTCGGTGACCTTTTGCGCCACCGCATCTGGCAGCATGCCGGTCGCCCTTTGCGCCAGCGAGATGAGTTTGTTGCCAAACGCACCGCCATGGGCCTCCATGCCGACCGCATCGATCGTCGAGTCCGGGCCACGTCCTGCAGTCATCGCGATGATCGTCTCGGAAATGTTCTGGGCAGTAGACAGATCGACTGTTTCGGCGCCGTACCGCTGAGCGAGCGCGAGTCGTTCGGGCACCGAATCGATGCCGATCACCCTGCCCGCTCCCAAATGCTTCGCGATCCGCACCGCCATTTGGCCGATCGGAC
>JBDTCL010000250.1:0-3302 GCA_039923595.1 Antricoccus sp.
CAATGCGTTGGGTGGTTTCGGTACTGGACTTGCCATCGTCGGTGCCTATGTGTTCGCCGGTGAATTTCATCGAGCCGCCGGCGACTATGGGTGGGCTGATGCCCAGTATGAAGCCAGGTTTCGCGATTACGCTTCGGTCGCACAAAAAGTCAACGCTGGTCGGCTTCTTGCACCCGGAACACCCATCGGAACCCTGCTGCGAAATCTGATGTTCTCGGCTCTGAACTTATGCCGACCACTCATGAAAATAATCGATCGTCCAGCCACAAATATCAAGCTGGAGACTATGAGCGGCCGCCTCATCGTCAGGTCAACTCTCCGTGATGATTAGCCGTGGCAATGGCCCTAAGATTCGATCGAGACATGATCGAATCCTGGGGCCATCGCACTCTCAGAGGGCGCCGATCAACTCGCAAGTCTTACGGTCGCCACGTAATCACGTGATGCGCGGCTTAGACGACCCGCAGTGTGACGTCGATGTTGCCGCGGGTGGCGTTGGAGTACGGGCAGACCTCGTGAGCGCGGGCGACAGCAGACTCGGCAGCTGCCTGATCAAGATTAGGAATGTGCACGTCGAGTTCGACAGCGAGCCCGAATGCGCCGTTGTCGAGACTGCCGATGCCGACGGTGGCTGAAACTTCGGTGCCGGTCACGTCGAGCTTGGCCCGGCCAGCGGTGAGCTTCAGTGCTGAATGGAAGCACGCGGCGTAACCGGCGGCGAACAACTGCTCTGGGTTCGTCGCGCCACCTGCGCCGCCCATTTCCTTAGGAATACGTAGATCAAGATCGACGAGTCCATCATCGCTGCGGGCGTGACCGTTGCGTCCGTCGCCAGTCGCGAGAGCAGTCGTGCGATAGATCGGTTTCATTGGATCTCCTGAGATAGAGGGGATAGCAAGGGAAGACGTTCGTGCACAATCATATCGCGCACGATAGAATAGCGCAACCTCAGAGAAGGGTAGACTAAGCGGATGGATTCGATCCCGCAGCTCGAGCTCGACAATCAACTCTGCTTCGCCCTCTACAACGCCAGTCGCGCGATGGTCCGGGCTTATGGACCACTGCTGGGAGAGCTTGAGCTGACCTATCCGCAATACCTCACGATGCTGGTCCTATGGGAAGCCGACTCCCCATTGTCAGTCGGCGCGATCGGCGATCGACTGCATCTAGACAGCAGCACGCTCACGCCATTGCTCAAACGTCTCGAGCACCTGACTCTGCTCCAGCGCGAGCGCGACCCCTCCGACGAGCGACGTGTTCTGATCACCCTGACCGAAGCGGGTCGTGCGCTGCGCGAGCGCGCTGCGCAGATCCCATTTCAGATCGCACCGCGGTTCGGTCTGGATGCCCGAGCGGCACAGCAGCTTCGGCAGTCGCTCAATAATGTCGTCGATGCCCTGAACGGGTCTCACCCCGCTGGCTGATTTGCTCAACGACAGGGCAGTACTCAATTGCCTAAGCCAGCGCAGTTAAGTGCGATGCAGGATGTCATCGACGGTGACATTTACTGTGATGTCCTGCAAATTAATCGCCGTGTGCAGCCGTTGTTTAACCCGTGCCTGCACCTCTTCGGCGACGGCGTGGACCGGATCGCCATACTCGACGGCGATCGCGAGATCGATCGCCGCAGTCTGGCCAAGGACGCCGACTGCTGAGTGGGGGTGCCGATGGTCACGGGTGGACCGATCAACGAGGTCGACCATCTTGCCGTGCACTGTACGACCAAGCACGGCATGCACCCCTGGGACAGTACGGGCCGCATCGCGGGCGATGCGACCGACGATGCGAGAAGCGACCCGAACGACACCCGAGTCGCTGACATACGCGGTATACCAGACATCTTTGACGAGTCGGCGAACTTGGTCCATCACGCGGCGGGTGATCTCGGCAGGTACGTCCACCGGTTTAGCTGCGTATTCAGTCACCGGTGCCCAGAGCGTGCTGAACTCGGTGAGTGCAGCCTGGCAATGCTGGCAGTCTGCTTGATGCTGATCCAAGTCCGCCGCGCGACCATCGGCGGCCTGCTCAAGGGCTTCATCGACACTGCGACCGCAAGCAAGCTCGGCACTACCGAACAATTCTTTCGGCTTCGAGCCATCGGTGAACGAAATCTCACTCATCGGCGATTCTCACCTCCAATCCTGCAGAGCGTGGGCAAGCACTCGGCGCGCCCTGAATAGATTGCTACGCACCGAAGGCACGGTACTGCGCGTGACCTTAGCGACCTCAGCGTAGGGCAATCCTTCAATGTGATGAAGGACAACAACGATCCGTTGGGGTGGCGGTAGCTGGGCAATTGCGCGGTTGATGGCACCGTCGCGCAACCTTTGCTCTGCTTGCTTCGCTGGGTTGTCCGATTCAGCTGTCGGCTCGTCTGCGCGTACGTCGATGGGTGCCGGCGTGTGGCGACGAAGCTGGTTGAGGCACAACCGCGTGACAATCTGATAAAGCCAGGTCGAGAACTTGGCTTGGCCGCGGAACCCGTCGATGCCTTTCCATGCGGCCAGAAATGACTCTTGCGCCAGGTCCTGCGCTTCGAATCGGTCACCGAGCATCGCCAACGCCGTGCGGTATACCCGCGCGCCATGTCGCAAGACGAGTTCCTCGAAGGCGTCGAGGAAACCGTCTTGAGCCCGGCGGACCAAGTACGAATCATCGAACTCGATAGCGCTGATAGTCACTCCTCGACCCGATGCACACCATTGAACTCGGTAACAACGGCAGCAGCCGGGACCGTATCACCGACCTACTAAGTCGCGACGAGCGGATTAGTTGAAGAAATTTTCAGTCATCTGCCCGAAGCTTCAGTATCGTTGATGGTGTGGGGCTTAAAACAACTCCAAGTTGCCGGCCACTGAAGGTTTTGGAAGATGTTTGGCAAATCGTGCGATCTTTTTAGCTCGCCGGTGTCTAACTAACTGAACACCAACGTAACGTCTGATCCATATAGCGTTGCTCGTCACGATCAGTTGAGCGCGACGACCACTTCGAGACAAAGGAGGTGCATCCCTAATGAATGCACCGATCAAAGCCACTCCAGCTGAGCAAGAGCGCTCTGAAAGCCGTGCTGGGAGAGAAGAAGACAAGGCCGTCGAGGGTCCACTGGCGACCAAAGACGGCAAGATCACTGTGGCGCAGGGCGTGGTGCAGAAGATCGCCGGCATCGCATGTCGCGAAATTTCTGGAGTGCATGCCATGGGCTCGGGTGCCTCGCGCGCCTTCGGCGCGATCAAAGAACGCATCCCAGGTAGCTCCGGGCCCAACATCGCGCAGGGCGTAGGCGTCGAGGTCGGCGAAACTCA
>JBDTCL010000251.1:0-9024 GCA_039923595.1 Antricoccus sp.
ATTGTCACCGCCGCCGTACGGGATAGTTCGGCAAATCTGATCGGTGTCATCAGTGTGCCCGGAGAATAGTCACTGCGCCGCGATCGTGCTGCGCACTATTCCTTGGGCAGATTGAGCTTAGATAGATCAGGCATTTTCATTCCGCCCGGTAGCTGCGGCATGCCGCCTGGTAGCCCACTGCCAGCGCCGCCACCGGGTAGACCAAACGGATTCTGGGGGGGCCGAGTTGGACGGTTGGCGACCTTTTTACCTTTCTTGCCTTTTTTACCTTTTACTGGTTTGCGGCGCCGATTCATACCCGGCATGCCAAGTCCACCGGACATCTGTTGCATCATTTTGCGAGCTTCAAAGAATCGATCAACGAGATTGTTGACCTCGGCGACGCGCACTCCCGAGCCGTTCGCGATCCGCAACCGCCGCGAGCCGTTGATCATCTTTGGATCATGACGTTCGGCGGTGGTCATGGACCTGATAATCGCCGCCGTGCGATCTAAATCGCGATCATCAACATTTGCGAGTTGGTCCTTCATCTGACCACCGCCAGGCAGCATGCCCAAGATGCTGGAGAGCGAACCCATTCGCTTGATCGCCATCATCTGCTCAAGGAAATCTTCCAGGGTGAACTTGTCACCTGAGGCAACCTTGGAGGCAAGCCGCTCAGCTTCATCTTCATCGAAGGTTTGCTCGGCCTGTTCGATGAGCGTGAGCATGTCGCCCATGCCAAGAATTCGCGAAGCCATCCGCTCGGGATGGAAAAGATCAAAGTCGTCGAGTTTTTCACCCGTCGAGGCGAACATAATCGGCTGGCCGGTGACGTACCGAATCGACAATGCCGCACCGCCGCGCGCATCGCCATCAAGTTTGGTCAGCACCACACCGGAAAAGCCGACACCGTCACCGAATGCCTGTGCGGTGTTAATCGCGTCTTGACCGATCATCGCGTCGATTACGAAAAGAACTTCATCGGGCGAGACTGCATCCCGAATGCCGGCGGCCTGCACCATCATTTCTGTATCGACACCCAACCGGCCAGCGGTATCAACAATTACGATGTCATGTTGGGTACGAGTTGCGTGCTCAATCGAATCTTTCGCCACGGCTATCGGATCGCCGACCCCGTTACCTGGCTCCGGGGCATAGACCGTGACGCCAGCTTGCTGACCGACGACTTGCAACTGCGTGACTGCATTAGGCCGTTGCAAGTCACACGCAACCAACATCGGTGAATGGCCCTGCCCGCGCAGCCATTTGCCCAGTTTCCCGGCCAGCGTCGTCTTGCCGGCACCTTGCAGACCGGCGAGCATGATCACCGTCGGTGGGTTCTTCGCGAACTTCAGTCGGCGGGTCTCACCGCCGAGGATCCCCACGAGTTCTTCGTTGACGATCTTGATGACCTGCTGCGCAGGGTTGAGTGCGCGCGACACCTCAACACCGCCGGAGCGTTCCTTGACCGCTGCGATGAACGTCTTGACCACCGGCAGCGCCACATCCGCCTCCAGGAGCGCGATTCGGATCTCGCGCGCGGTGGCGTTGATGTCGGCTTCGGTGAGGCGGCCTTTGCCGCGCAGCCCCGAGAATACTTTCTCGAGACGATCAGACAGCGTGTCAAACACGTTAGGGCACTCCTTGGGGCTTGTACGGTGGCTCTTGAGCCTACTACTGGAGACCAGAAAGGTTGATCGGGATAATTATGAAGATCGTCTGGATCATCGTCTTCGTCTTATTTTGCGTAGTGCTCGCTGGCGCGTTCGGCATCGCAATCGTCAGCGGATTGCTGAAGTTCCGCCGGGCACGTCGCCTAGGCAGTTGCAGTAGCCGCTGCAATCGCTGACGTCAATTCGGCAGTGGTACCGGCGGTCAACTGCTTGCCATTGACAAATACCGATGGTGTGCCTTGCAATTTTTTGGCGTCAAAGTTTTTGGTCATCTGGGTAATCCAGGGTTTCTGGGCCTCAGTATCGACACACTTCTGGAACGAATCCGAGGTTAGTCCGACGGCCCGAGCAATCAGTACCAAGCGATCATTGGGAAGCCCGGTGGCACCTTCATCGGGCTGGAATTGGTAAAGAGCCTTGGCGTACGGCCAGAACAGCCCCTCCTGCGCGGCACACACCACCGCATTACCGGCGCGGCTGGAGTACCGAGTACCGCTAGACATCTGATCCAGAATCGCTACCGGACGCACCTGCAGGACGGCGGTACCAGCCTTGACCGCCGCCTCAAGTGTCGGATCATTCTGCGCTTCGTAGGCCTTGCAAGACGAACACTGAAGGTCAACCCACAAGTCAATCGTTACTTTGGCGTCCGGATTACCAACAATGATCGCATCCGGGGTCACAGTGCTGGTTTTAAGTTCAGCTGGGACCGCGCTGGCGATGCCAGCAACGTCCTTCTTCAACTGCGTAACGACCTTCTGATCATTAGACGCCGCCTGCGCGGCCTTATTATCCGAGGTTCGTTTGACCGCGATAATGCCGCCGACGATCGCCACAATCGCCACCAGCGACGCGACGATGATAAAAGTCATCTGCTGACTGCCCCGACCGCCGCCGGTGGACCTGCGGGCGCTGGAGACCACATTGGCCGGACGCTTCTTAGCCGAGTCACCCGGCTGATTCTTAGACTGCTTGCGATTCTGAGAGTTCGACATCCGTCGGCGCGAGTCCTTTATTGTGGCTAGGCGGCAGCAGCGGCAATTGCTGACTTCAGCTCGTCGGTAGACCCCTTGGTCATCTGCTTCCCGTTGACGAACACCGTCGGCGTGTACTGCAGCTTGCTAGCAGCAAAGTTCTTGGTCATCTGAGTGATCCAGCCCTTTTGGGCCTCATCGTTAACGCAGGTCTTGAACGAGTCCGAGGTAAGTCCGACGGCCTGGCCGATCAGCACCAGGCGATCATTGGTCAGGCCGTTGCCGTTCTCCTCAGGTTGATACTTGTATAGCGCTTTTGAGTACGGCCAGAACATGCCCTCTTGCGCTGCGCAGACCACAGCGCTTCCGGCGCGGCTGGAGTATCGGGTGCCGCTAGACATCTGATCCAGAATCGCTACCGGATGCACCTGCAGGACCGCAGTACCAGCCTTGACCGCCGCCTCAAGTGTCGGATCATTTTGTGCTTCGTAGGCCTTGCATGCTGGACACTGCATATCCACCCAGATGTCGATCTTTACTTTGGCGTCCGGATTGCCAACAATGATCGCATCCGGGGTCACAGTGCTGGTTTTAAGTTCAGCTGGGACCGCGCTGGCAATACCAGCAACGTCCTTCTTCAACTGCGTAACGACCTTCTGATCGTTCGACGCAGCTTGAGACGCCTTATTATCCGAGGTCCGTTTCACCGCTATGATGCCGCCGACGATCGCCACAATCGCCACCAGCGACGCGACGATAATAAACGTCATCTGCTGACTGCCCCGACCGCCGCCGGTGGACCTGCGGGCGCTTGAAACCACATTGGCCGGACGCTTCTTAGCCGAGTCACCCGGCTGCTTCTTAGGCTGCTTGCGATTCTGAGAGTTCGACATCGGTCGGTGCTAGTCCTTCACGGTGTTGGAGCGCGCAGGTGCGCGCCGGTCGGCATTGCGATTTTACGCATCTATCTAGTGTGCCTGGTGTGCAAGGATTTCGCTCTCAGGTTCGTCTTCGTTGGCGTCAGCGCGGCGCGCGAACCAGTTGTCGAGGGAAAAGAGTGTTCGGGGCCAAACCACCAGATAGACCGTTGCGAGCAGCATCATCGAGTCGCGAAATACCTCCAGAGGATACGACGGCGCCTCGGTCATGATCAAGCTATTGCCGAAGCAGCCGCACTGGGCCTTGATCCCGCGCACCCAGAGAGAGGAAATCCCGAAGATGAAAGCGACGAGCATCAGCGACAAGATGATCGCCACTAGCCGCGTACCTAAGCCCACCAGCAGCAGCAAGCCCAGCAGGATTTCCACCATCGGCAATACGATTCCGATAATGCGTGCGACTTGGTTGGGCATGAGCTGATAACTCTGCACAGATAGCTCAGCGACCGCCAAATTGGTCACTTTTGCAAAGCCGGCCCATAAGAAAATCCCCGCCATCACCAACCGTGCAATTGTGCCAATTGCCTCGCGCGCGTGGGTCATATCAGCCCCTGACCCCCAGAAGACCATCGACAAATTCTTGCGGTTCGAAAGGCGCGAGATCGTCTTTGCCCTCACCAATTCCGACATACTTCACCGGTATGCCAAGCTCGTTCTGTACCGAAATAATGATGCCGCCCTTCGCCGAACCGTCGAGTTTCGTCAAGACAATACCGGTTACTCTGACGACATCGGTGAAGACTTTCGCTTGGATAACACCGTTTTGGCCGGTAGTTGCATCCAGCACAAGGAGAACTTCATCGATCGGTTTGTGCTTATTGACCACTCTGGCCACCTTGCCGAGCTCGTCCATAAGGCCCACTTTGGTATGTAGCCGTCCGGCGGTGTCGATGAGCACGATGTCGATGCCTTGGTCGATGCCAGCCTTCACTGCATCGAAGGCAACTGATGCCGGATCGGCACCTTCTGCTCCACGAACAACCTCAACCCCGACACGTTCACCCCAGGTCGTCAGCTGATCAGCTGCCGCTGCCCGGAAGGTGTCCGCAGCACCCATCAGAACCGTATTGCCATCACCGACGAGTACTCGAGCAAGCTTGCCGCAGGTCGTTGTCTTTCCCGTCCCGTTGACTCCGATTACCATCAGGATGGCTGGCTTTCCGTCATCGGTACGAGAAATAATTGTGCGATCGAGCCCTGGTTGCAGCGCCTCGACGAGTTCAGCACTCAGTAACTCACGCAGTTGACCGCTTGATCCGGTGCCGAGAACCTTCGATTTGGTGCGCAGTTGCGCCACGATATGAGTTGTCGCCGCTACCCCGACGTCTGCCTGCAGCAGGTTGTCCTCAAGATCCTCCCAGTCGTCCTCATCGAGCTGGTTTTTGGACATGACCACCAGCAGCCCGCGGCTGAATGCCGAGTTGGATTGCCCCAACCGTTCGCGCAATCGACCGATGCGGCCCTGGGTGGACGGCGGCTGGTCGATCGGTTCCGGTTCGGGGCTCGGAAGTTGCGGCGTCGGCGCGTTCCGCGGAACGATTACCTCGGGCGACAGGACGCCGTCTGGTGTCGGCGGTGCGATGAATGGCCGGTCGGGTTCAACATCAGTCGGCGGCGCGGCGGTTTGTGCCGCTATCGATGGCGCCACCTTTTCAGCGGTCTTCGGTCGATCTGCAAGTCGTGCGACTTGCTTACCCTTGTTGATGACGAAACCGATTGAGCCGGCAATCAGGACTACGAGCAGCACTATGCCGATAATGACCCATTCCATGAGGTCAATTCTCGCAGACCTGGGCCGCCTGCGCTCGAAAGATGGCCTTTCTAAGCTGTAGTTATGACCACGTCGACGATGAAATACGTACTGTTGCTACGCGGAATCAATGTCGGACACGCGAAACGGATCGCCATGGCCCAGTTGCGCAGCATCTGCGAAGAGCTTGGTTGTCGCAATGTCAGAACGGTGCTACAAAGCGGCAATGTGATCTTCACCGCTGCTGCCCCACCGTCGAGGCGGCGCCTTCAAGAAGCGCTTTTGGCGACGGTGGGCTTTAGCGCCGACGTACTGACCGTTCCCGAGGCGCAGTTCCGAGCGATTGCTGATGACGATCCCCTGCTCGGGCGAACAACTGACCCGGCTCGCCATATCGTCACTTTTTTTCAGTCGCGCATAGATCCCCGGACAATCGAGATTCCGCAGGCACTTGAGCCAGAACTACTCGAATTGAGTTCGGATGCTGCCTACCAATGGCTGCCGGACGGCGTCTTGCAGACGAAACTCCCTCGGGACTTCTGGGCGTCGTTACCTACCGCTGTGACCGCACGCAACCGCCGTACGGTCGACAAACTGCTGACACTGCTTTAATTAGCCAGTGGTAGTTTCACTGCGAATACGCTGTGAAATGACTTGCGTGATGCCATCGCCGCGCATCGTGACGCCGTATAAAGCATCGGCGATCTCCATGGTGCGTTTCTGGTGGGTAATGATGATTAACTGACTAGTCGAACGCAATTGCTCGAAAAGTCCGATCAGACGACCGAGATTCACATCATCCAGGGCCGCCTCCACCTCGTCCAGCACATAGAACGGGCTCGGTCGAGCGCGGAAAATTGCTACCAAAAGCGCGACCGCGGTTAACGAGCGTTCGCCACCTGAAAGCAACGACAAACGCTTAATCTTCTTACCTGGTGGCCTAGCCTCAACCTCGATACCCGTGGTGAGCATGTTGTCGGGGTCGGTGAGTATCAACTTGCCTTCACCGCCCGGAAACAGCGTCTGAAAAACGAGCTGAAACTCCCGGGCGACATCTTCGTAAGCGGCTGAAAAAACCTCGAGGATTCGTGCGTCTACGTCGGCAACGACGATCAACAAGTCGCGTCGAGTCGCCTTGAGGTCAACTAGCTGTTCGCCAAGGAACTGCGCGCGTTCCTCGAGCGCAGCGAATTCCTCGAGGGCTAGCGGATTGATTTTGCCTAGTGCACGCAGGTCTCGATCGGCCTTTGCTGCACGTTTTTCCTCGATTGCTCGATCAAAAGCAATCGCTGTCGGCTTAGGTCCACCAGTTTCAGTGGCCGCGGCGACTAACTGTGCGGTCGCTGGTACCGGTAGGTGCGGTCCGTATTCAGCGATGAGCACATCTGCAGAGATACCGAATTCCTCCGTGGCACGTCCGTCAAGTTGCTCGATACGCAGCCGCTGTTCCGTTCGAGCGACCTCATCGCGGTGCACTGCGCTGGTGAGCCGCTCAAGGTCAGCGCCGAGGGCCCGCAGCCGCTCGCGGATCGTCTTGCGTTCAGCTTCGCGCTCAATCCTGCTCGAAGCGATCTGATCACGATGCGTTTGCGCGATCGAAATTGAGTCTGCAATTGCGCCAAGCACATAGTCTGCGGCGCGGTGCACATCGACGGCAATTGCTGCCCCGTCGGCGCGCTCGGCGCGCTGTTTGCTTAGCCGGGCAGCGGCGGCGCGTTCGTTAGCTGCCGCTCGCCGCAGCGAATCGACTCGACTCTCAAGTGCCCGAACTCGTTCCTCGCCGGTACGCACGCCCAGGCGGGTATCAACTTCCTTTTGCCGCAACACCGCGACTTGATCGGCAAGATCGTCTCGCGCAACCGTCGATGGCTCTTGTTCAATTGGCGCAGATTCAGCTAGCTGCAACCGCTCTTCGAGATCAGCTAAACCCTCAAGATCCTTATCGCGAGCTTGTTCGGCCGCCGCGGTCGCGCTGGTGAGGCGGTCGGCCTCCGCGGTCGCTCCGCGCGCGGCAGCGCCAAGTTGGGCAAGTTCCTCGGCAACTGCAGACATCCGAGCGTCAGACTCGTGCAGCGCGTCGAGAGCCACATCCGTCTGAGTTTGCGCGCGCGTTCGACTCCCTTGTATATCAGTGATTTCCGACCGTAGCTTAGAAATTCTTTGTGCGGTCGCGGCGCGATTTGACTCGGCTTCATCGACAGCGGCCTGCACTTCGATGAGGCTTGGTGCGGTTGACGATCCGCCATGCGCCGTACCGCGACCAATTGTGTCGCCACTTTTGGTGACGGCGCGAAGCTGCTGATTATGCTCGGCGACCCGCACCGCATCGACGAGTTCACTAACGATGACCACATCGCGCAGCGCAAACTGCATAATGTTTGCGATGTCTTGATCTGCGGTAATCAGCTCTGATGCCCACACCGTGCCCTCGGGTGCCGCTGAGACCGGCCCAGGATCATCAAACTGGCTGCTCGCGATCACCAGCGCTGCCTGTCCGGCATCCTTGTCCTTCAGTAATTCAATTGCATCGCAGGCTGACCGGGCGTCCGCGACAACCGCAGCGTCGGCAAGTTGTCCAAGTGCTGCAGCGATCGCCGCCTCGTAGCCTGCTCTCACCTCAAGCTTCTGTGCGAGTGGACCCAGCACACCCACGAGGTCCGTGGTCGCACCAAGCACCGTAGCGCTGCCGTCCTTGCGCTTTAACCCCGCCGCGAGCGCATCTCGGCGGACGGTGAAGGAGCGCAGGTCTTGCTCGGCTTCAGCCAGTTCTTGGCTGAGCGCGTCGTGTTGTGTCTGGATGACGCTGAGCGCAGCCAGTGCCCGCTCATGTCGCTCATCAAGACCGTGCTCACCCTCGTCGAGATCGCCGATCGAGCGTTGCAGCTGCGCCAGCTGCGCTGTTGCCTCAGTCGCCCGCATGCCGGCAGCAGCCAGCGCCTCATCAAGGCGAGCGATCTCATCAGCACCCGCAGCTGCGCGGGTCCGCAGGGAGTTGACCTGACCGGTCAGGCGGGCCAAACCCTCGCGGCGATCGGCGACCGCGCGCACGGCAAGGACGAGTTGCGCTTCAGCGTCCTTTAGCTGTCCCTCCCCTGTACTCTTGGCCTGACTTACCACGATCAGATTAGCTTTGTCTGCGTTGAGTGCGTGCCGGATCTTGTCAAGCTCTGCGCCAAATATCTCCGCTTGCCGATCAAGTTCCTGCGGATCCCGAGCGGTCTGTTGATCGGCCAACGGTGCCGACAGATTGCGATGTCGCTCTGCGGCGAGCCGAGCAGTACTGCTAACCCGCTCGCGCAGTGCAGCGAGTTCGTAAAAAGATTCTTGGGCGGCATTTAACGCAGGTGCGCCGGCTGCGAGCGCGTCATCTAACTCGCTCTCGCGCGTGGTTAGCTCGCCGAGCTCCTGCTCGACGAGTGTCCGGCGCTCGCGCATGGCCGTCTCATCGGCAATATCGCCCTCTAGCGTGCTGCGCATCGCGACAAGGTCATCAGCGAGCAACCGCAACCGCGAATCACGTGCCTCCGCTTGAATAGTGGCCGCGCGGCGCGCAATATCTGCCTGGCGACCAAGGGGTTTGAGCTGCCGCCGCAGCTCATCATTGAGGTCGCTAACCCGAGTCAGGTTGGCCATCATTGCATCGAGCTTGCGAAGTGCCTTCTCCTTACGCTTTCGGTGCTTTAGAACACCGGCCGCTTCTTCGATAA
>JBDTCL010000252.1:0-14252 GCA_039923595.1 Antricoccus sp.
CTCCTGATCGCTCTTGGTTTTTGGCTCAATTGCGACCGAGAGCACCGTGTCAGGAAACGTCATCGACTCAAGCACAATGGGCTTAGCCGAATCGCACAGCGTCTCACCGGTGGTCGTCTGTTTCAGACCAGCGACGGCAATGATTTCACCGGCACCGGCAGTGTCGCGTTCTTCACGCTTGTTGGCGCGCATCTGATAGATCTTGCCGATGCGTTCTTTGCGATCTTTGGTCGAGTTGATCACCTGGTCGCCAACCTTGATCTGACCGGAATACACCCGGACATAAGTCAGCTTGCCCAGATGCGGATCGGTCTGCACCTTAAATGCAAGCGCGGCGAACGGCTCGTCATTGTTCGGCTCACGTTCGGCCGGTGTTTCGCCATCGGCAAGAGTGCCATGCACCGCACCGATATCGAGCGGGCTGGGCAAATAAGCGATCACATTGTCAAGAAGCGGTTGTACACCCTTGTTCTTAAACGCGGTACCACACATGACCGGGTTTAAATTTCCGGCGATCGTGGCGCGACGAATACCAGCCTTGATCTCATCGTTCGAGAGCGTTTCGCCATTGAGATATTTCTCCATGGCATGGTCGTCGTGCTCGGCGAGCGTCTCGATCAGCTTCTCGCGGTATTCCACAGCCTGATCGGCCAGGTCCGCCGGAATCTCTTCGATGGTGTAATCCTCACCGATGACGGTCTCACCACGCCAGGTCAGCGCCTTCATTGCGATCAGATCGACGACACCGATAAAATCGCCCTCAGCGCCAATCGGCAACTGCAGCACCAGAGGTATCGCACCGAGACGATCAATCATCATCTGGACGCAACGGAAGAAATCGGCACCCGTGCGATCTAGCTTGTTGACAAAGCACATCCGCGGAACGTTGTATTTGTCGGCCTGACGCCACACATTCTCAGTCTGCGATTCGACGCCGGCGACACCGTCATAGACCGCGACTGCACCATCAAGGACGCGCAGGGAGCGCTCCACTTCGACCGTGAAATCGACGTGGCCAGGTGTGTCAATGATCTGGATCGTGTGATCATGCCAAGTGCACTTGATGGCCGCTGAGGTAATCGTGATGCCGCGCTCTTGCTCCTGCTCCATCCAGTCCATGGTGGCCGCGCCGTCGTGGACTTCACCGATCTTGTATGTCATACCGGTATAGAAAAGGATGCGCTCAGTCGTAGTCGTTTTGCCCGCATCGATATGCGCCATGATGCCGATATTGCGGACCTTCGCAAGGTCAATAGCCACTGGGCTTACTTCTCTCTGAATCGTCTTTGTTTCGAACGAGGGCGCGATCGGTGCGGATCTCGCCGGGCGCGGCATTACCAGCGGTAATGCGCGAATGCCCGGTTGCTCTCGGCCATCTTGTGCATATCCTCGCGGCGCTTCACGCTGGCGCCAAGGCCGTTGGAAGCGTCTAGGATCTCGTTCATCAATCGCTCGGTCATAGTCTTTTCCCGACGCTGACGGCTGAATTGAATCAGCCAACGCAGTGCAAGGGTGCTTGCCCGATCAGGCTTGACCTCAACCGGGACTTGGTAAGTCGCGCCACCGACGCGACGACTCTTGACCTCAAGGGCTGGCTTGATGTTGTCCAGTGCCCGCTTGAGGGTGATGACTGGGTCATTACCTTCGCTCTTGCCACGGGCACCTTCGAGGGCGCCGTACACGATGCGCTCGGCGGTTGACCGCTTGCCAGCCATCAGCACCTTGTTGATGAGCGAAGTGACAACGGGCGAGCCGTATACCGGGTCATTGATTACCGGTCGGCGCGGGGCTGGGCCCTTACGAGGCATTAGCTCTTCTCCTTCTTGGCGCCGTAGCGCGAACGTGCTTGCTTGCGACCGCGAACACCCTGGGTGTCCAACGAGCCGCGGATGATCTTGTAACGCACGCCTGGCAGATCCTTCACTCGGCCGCCACGTACGAGCACAATCGAGTGCTCCTGCAGGTTATGGCCGATGCCGGGGATGTATGCGGTGACCTCGATGCCGCTGGAAAGCCGCACGCGAGCGACCTTGCGCAACGCAGAGTTCGGCTTCTTTGGAGTCGTGGTGTAGACGCGAGTACAAACGCCGCGACGCTGAGGGCTGCCCTTTAGCGCGGGTGTTTTGGACTTCTCGATCTTGTCCTGGCGGCCCTTGCGGACTAGCTGTTGGATCGTAGGCATACGACCTGTTCTTCTCCTCAGGTATGTGGACTACGCCGGATCGCATGATCAGGTGTGACCTGGCGCATTCCGGCCCCCGTACTCGGGCGTGTCGCTCATCGTGCAGGGAGGAGGCAACAAACGCGCGTGTTGGGGTATGTGCTTGCACCAAATGGCGCAAGCACAAGGATCAACTGTACAAGGTCAGCGGTAGGCACGTCAAAGCAGGGCGATACGTAAAAGGGTGATTCGGGTCGCGCTTGGACATGCCTAATCAACGTGCGTAGTACTGGATATATTTCTGTCCGTGGAGGTCGGTACGCAGCTCGACTCGCGGCCGCACCCCTCGGCGCCGCTTTGGCGAGCTAGCAAGGAGGCCGGCTTTACGTTCGCTCACCCGCAGTCGGCCGAAGTCTGCATCGAGTTGGATCACCGAGCGGACGCGGCGCGGCAGCGAGAGCGGCCTGATCATCAATGCCGCCGGCACCAGCAGCAACCACCAGGCCATTGCCAAAACTTTGGTCATGCTCAAGATGACGATGAGGGTAACTAGCAGCGCGAGTGGCAAAGTCAGTCCCACAAAAACCGCGGAGCGCAGGCTAGGCCACGCCGAGGGCCAACGTTCCGGTAGTGGATCGAGTGAGCTTGGCACTATCTTGACCATGCCGAAGGCCAGTGCCGCAGTAATGGATCACTCTGGTTCATCACTGTGTTATCCACGCCGAAGGCCAGTGGTTATCCACGCCGAAGGCCAGTGCCGCAGTAATAGATCACTCAGGTTCATCACTGTCTAGGCGCCATACCGGCGGTTGCGATACGCGAACTCACGGATCGCGCGCAAGAAATCGACCCGCCGGAAGTCTGGCCAATAGACATCGGAGAAGTAGTACTCCGATTTCGCCCCCTGCCAGAGCATGAAGCCGCCGAGTCGCTGTTCCCCGGAGGTCCGAATGATTAAGTCCGGATCTGGCTGACCCTTGGTATAGAGATGATTCTCTATATCGACCAGATCTATTTGCTCGGCGATGGCGCTGAGCGACTGACCGGATTCTTGCGCCTCACGCAGCACGGCCCGGATTGCCTCGACGATTTCCTCTCGGCCGCCATAACCCACGGCGATATTGACCGTGATTCCGCTCTTGGTATCGGTCAAAGATGCAGAGTCACGCAGGTCTGCAGCGATTTGGTCCGGCAGCAAATCAAGCAAACCCATGACCCGGACCCGCCAGTTGCGCTGCGGCTCGCTGAGCCATCGCGACACATCAACGATGACATCCATCAAGGGCGACAACTCGGCTGCAGGACGATTGGTGAGGTTGTCGTTTGACAACATCCAGATGGTGACGACCTCGACGCCGATTTGCTCGCTCCAGGTGACCAGATCGATCAGCCGTTCGCCACCTTTGCGATGACCGTGGGCAACCTCGAATCCCATCTCGCGTGCCCAGCGTCGATTTCCATCAATAATGACAGCGACATGGCGTGGGATATCGACATGCTCAAGGTCGACCAGCACCCGACTCTCGTAAGCGGTATAAAGCGCCGGCGACAACATCCGCTTCAGCTGCTTGCGGCTTTTTGCAATCAACCGTCGAAAGCCGACTTTGACATCTCCCACAGAATGGACTCTAGCGCCCCTACTGCGATCCACTGTGCGGCTTGGCAGGTTCGGCGTGTGACACACATTTCCTATGAGTGAGCGCCGAGAGGTTTCCGCACTAACCTACGGCAGCGTAAGTTAGGGCTTATGACCACCGCGTCCTCGGAAAGCAAGCCTGCAGAGCGTGCCAAGATAGCGCCATCAGTGCCATCGCTTGACGAGGACCAGATTGCTGCCATCGTCGCCGCCGAGATCGCTCTGGCAGCAAATGACGCTGATTACGAGCCGCTTGATACGCGGCCGCGATTACGCGGCTACTTGCACCTTTTCGCCTTTGCAGCAGCTCTTATCCAGGCTGCAGTGCTTATCCCGCTCGCTGCTGGACAAAGTGGCAAGGCAGCGCTCGCCACATCTATCTACTGCTTCTTTATGTGTTTGATGTTCGGCACATCCGCGCTTTATCATCGCCGCAGATGGACCACCCGCGGCTGGAAGATTATGAAGCGGATGGACCACTGCATGATCTTCCTGTTCATCTCTGGCTCGTATACGCCTTTTGCGTTGCTCGCCATTCCGTCGCCGACGCGCTGGTGGGTGCTTGGCGTGGCCTGGAGCGGCGCGCTAGCAGGGATCATTCTGAAGCTGTTCTGGCCCACCTCGCCACGCTGGGTCGGCGTGCCGATCTACATCGCGATCGGCTGGGTCGCCCTTTTCGTATTGGTACCCATCGGCACCAACGGTGGGGCTGGCGCATTAGTTTTGATGCTCGTCGGCGGCCTTTTCTACAGTGTCGGCGCGGTTTTCTACGCCACCAAATGGCCGAACATTCGCCCTGGCGTATTCGGCTATCACGAGGTATTCCACGCGTTTGTGATCCTGGCGGCGGTGTGCCACTATATTGCCGTTTTCCTTGTGCTGTATCACTCGCCCCTCGTCGGCTAACGCCGCCCGACCGCAGCAAATCCGTACCGCAGCTCCCGCTTCCTTTCGGGTATCCGTCCCCACGCCAGGTGGTTAGCCTCTCATCACCGGCGCTTGCAACGGGTAATTGGATTCGTTGCGGCGGGGCCCTTCGCGTACCGGATAATGGTCTGAATGTGAACCTGATTCGTCGGACACTCAGGTTTCGTGGTCCCATCGCTGGCCGATCGCTTATTCGCACGCCTCGGGGACGACAATGAGCAGGAATTCACCGTCAAAGGCCGCCCACTGCCCATTGATGGCGCTGAGGTCATGAATGAGCGTTGATACGTTTCGGGTCCCGCTGAAACCACGGCACCTGCGGAAAGAAACGGGTTGTTCGACATCGTGAAAGATTCGTCGCGGGCAGTGAATTCGGTGAGGTGTTGCTCGGCCCGCTCTGCAATGTCAATAGCACAAAGCGACTCGGTCAGCTTCTCGGCGACGGCCAGGATCTTCTCCGGCGCTTGCACCGCGACCCCGGGTTGGCAAAAGAATGGCGCTCACTTAGTCAAATGGTGCCGCCGAAAGATTCGATAAATCCCCAGAAATCTCAGTCACTCAGACTCAACGATCGGATCCCGGCGTCTAGTGGGGTTAGGGTTCGCCGAGGCTCCAGCCGGATTTCTCAACGAACCAGTCGTAGAAGTGCTGCTCGTACGCTTCTTCAGGCTCGCGCCGAACGCGCTCGTCAAGCTGGTGGGCATCCTCGCCGACCAGGATCCGCCACTTGTCGGCCCGGACACCGTCCAAGATGATGGTCGCCGCTTGCGACGCCGACGTCGGCGCCTTCTCCTCGAACTGACGCGACCGATCAGCGAGCATCGCCTGAATGTCGTCGTCGGTGATCGATTCGGTATTCACTTGCGCAGAATTGAGCAAGGATCGAGCCGCTGCTAACTCGGCGCCAGATAACTCATCTGAGTCTGTTCCAACCAGGACCTTGCGCGAGTTGGCAACAATCGCGGTACCGATATGACCGGGCATCACAACTGCACAGGTGACGTGCGGAGCGTGGATACGTAGGTCAGTGATCAGCGCTTCGGTGAAGCCCTTCACTGCGAACTTCGCTGCCGAGTAAGCGGTATGCGACACGTCCGGACCAAGAGTCGCCCAGAAACCATTGACGCTTGAAGTATTCACGATCCGCGCCTGCTCGGATGCGATCAACATCGGCAGAAACGTCCGAACTCCGAGGTAGACCCCACCCCAATCGATGCCGAATGTCCGCTCCCACATTTCACGCGGATCGGCTATCATACTGCCGCCGCCACCAATGCCCGCATTGTTGAAAAGCAGGTTCAGCACCTCGGTGTCATGCTGCTCGCGCAGTTCCGTGCGGAACCGCTGCAACTGCTTTTCATCAGCGACGTCGACCACGTGAGCGGTAACTCGGCCGGGTAGTTCCTCAGCGAGCTCGGCGGTCGTCGTAATCGTAGACTGCGAGACGTCACACGCCGCGACGTGACATCCGGCGGCGGCGAGCTGCAGGGTCAACTCGCGACCCATTCCGCCGCCCGCACCAGTGACTACCGCGATTTTTCCCGAGAACTCCATGTCCGCCCGCCTTTGCGATTGACCGTTTTAGTAACTTTAGCCCGAATGCGATCTGATCGAAATACTCGAGGGTGCTCTGCGAGCAACCACGACTCTGGCTGCAGGTCGGTGCCCGATCCGCGATCGCCGGATGAAGCCCAGCTGCGCGAGCCTATGTCCTGGAAAAGAGAAAGCAGCGAGTTGGCATCTTGGGGATACGAACTCGCTGCCCTATCAAACCAACTCGCCCTTGGGGGTACGGATCAGTTCAGCCAGCTGTGAAGAATCAGCCCTGACGCTCGCCACGGCCGAATAAGTTACTCATCAGTAAGCCATAATTAACCTAGGCTCTAAGTCACTGACTGTCAGGCAGATAGCGAAATTGGTCCAACAAGGTTGTTAGTCGATTCCGGTTAGACCAATTCGCAAGCAGCCCGATAACGGTCGTTCAGAACTGAATATGAGTTTTGATCGCCAGACGATCGTCGGTCATCGCATAGCCATCTGCGACTTCATCGATTCCGACAGTGAGATCGAAGATCGCTTGCGCATCGACCTCTCCGTCGACAACTGCCTGCATCAACATGGGCAGATAAGTCCGCACCGGAGCTATGCCGCCATTGAGCGACACGTTGCGACCATAAGTTCGGCCTAGGTCCAAGCCATCAATCGCATGCGGCACTCCCACGTAACCGATTGCACCGCCGTCGCGTACGACGGTCAAGGCCAGATCAAGGGCGCTTTGCTCGCCTACCGCTTCGATCACGCTGTCGACCCCACCAGTGAGACCCATGACTCGTTCAGCAGCTTCGTCGCTATTGCGCGACAGCACGATCGCATCCGCGCCGAACTCTGAAGCGACTTCGAGCCGGTCCTCGTGATGTCCCACAATCGTTACCTCGGCGGCGCCCAGCCGTTTGGCCGCGAGTACGGCGCACAAACCGAATGCACCATCTCCAATAATCGCTACCGTTCTGCCGTGCCCCACTCGAGCGGCCAATGCGCCGTGATGAGCTGTGGGGAGTGCGGCAGCGAGCGGTATGAGTCTCTTTTCCTCTCCAAGCATCGAGTTTGGTGAAACGACCAGCGTGCCGTCGGCCAATGGGACCCTGACGAACTCGCTTTGGGCGCCGTAGCCGCCAGGTTCGCCGTAATAGCCCCCCTCGACGCAAGAGGTGGTGAGTCCGCGGCGACATTGCTCGCAACGGCCGCACGACCAGGTCGGTGGTGAGATCACCAGATCACCCTTGCGCACAGTGCGCACATCCGTGCCGACCCGCTCAACGACCCCGACAAACTCTTGGCCGATGCCGCTGCCCGGTTCGTACGAACCGAAACCGCGGTACGCCCACATATCGGGCACGCCGATGGCAGCGTTGGTTACTCGGACGATCGCATCAGAATCGTCCTCGATTGTGGGATCGCTGACTTCTTCAACGCGGATGTTGCCTGGGCCTTCATATATTGCCGCTCGCATGAGCACAGCCTACGAGGTCGGTGCAGACCGGCGCGCGTCGAGCCAACCCGGCAGGCTGGCAGTACCGACGGCAGGACCGCCAATGAGCTTCAGATGGTCAACGTGCATAGTCATCGCATCCTCTTCAACAATCGCACACGGTGCGCTTCAAAGGCTGTGCAGTATCGATGCCGACGCCAGCATCAGATGCGCTCCTCGTCGAGTTGGTGCCAGCATTTTCCGTAGTCCCTCCCCTGCATCGGTGTTCCGCACGAGATGGTCAAAGAGAAACCAGCCTTTCCACGGTTTTTCCAGCCGCTTGCTGGTGACCACTATTGCTCGGCGAGCTCCACCGCCGTCGCACCGCCCCCGATTTGATACATCGCAAACCCAGGAGTCGGCGCTACCTCTGGAAGACCGTGCAGCGTCAGTTCCTGATGCAGTTGATCGATCAGCCGCTGGAACACACCAATCAGCAGAACGCACTTGGAGTCATGCTCGGAATCGGTTGTGGACCATCTTCACTATCGCAAATCGGCTCACTGGCGCGTGACCCGCTGGAGCGCGATCGCAGGAGGCCCACAGCAGTCCAGATCACGCTCGATTCGACTCGCGAGCGGCACCTGGCCAGATGCCTATCGAGGGTACATTCATATTGTTTGTGGTGCATATGTTTCTCTTGAGAAAGCAACTTGAATCATTCTTTTTGCTCTCCACCAAGGGAAAGAAAAGCCGGCGTGAAACGTTCGATCAAAATTATCTTGCTCATCGGGATCAGCACTGCAATGAGCCTTACCGGCTGCAGTTCAAACTCATCCTCTAATTCATCGTCCACGAACATTTCCATAAATGTATTCGCATCTACTAATGTGTGGGGCTCGGTTGTAAAAGCAGTCGGCGGACCGCAGGTGTCCGTGACGTCAGCGATCACCAAACCCGAGCAGGACCCGCATAACTACGAGGTGACAGCCCAAGACAAGCTCGCTGCCAAGTCAGCCAAGCTGACCATCGTGAATGGCGGCGGCTACGACGATTGGGCAACTAAGGTCATCACGAGTTCGGGGACATCAGCGAAATCAATTAATGCCGTCGACGTGTCGGGCTTAGCAAAACCTGGCGATAAGAACTTTAACGAACACGTATTCTTTTCAATCGGCGCCGTTCAAAAAATCGCTGACAAGATAGCGGCAGATCTTGGCATGATCGATTCGAAAAGCAAGCAGAAATATCTCGATAACGCCACTGCCTTTAGTGCCAAACTTGATGCTCTGAAGATGCAGGCGGCGGGGGTTGGAACGTCTAGACCAGAGTTGACTGCTGTTGCTACAGAGCCGGTGGTTGGCTACCTACTGGCTGATATGGGCATCGATAACGTCACCCCTGCGAACTTTGTTGCTCAATCTGAATCTGACGCTGGCCCATCAGCGGCAACTCTCAACGACACGGTCAAGGTAATCACTGAGGGAAAAGCGAAGTTGCTGGTCCTCAACGGCCAGACAGAGGACAGCGTTTCGAGCAAACTGAGCGACGCCGCCACCGGCGCAGCTGTGCCGATCGTCAAGGTCTACGAGACTTTTCCTGCCGGGGTAGATGACTACATCGCCTTCATGAGTCAGACGGTCAAAGCGTTCAGTAACGCTGCGGCTAGTGTGAAGTGATCAACGCCGATCAGATAAACCCTCCTAAGTCCGAAGCTATTGGGCCGCGTAATCGATCACAGCACATTCCCGCGATTGAACTGCGCGGCGCAACGCTCGCTTACGGCGACCGCGAACTCTGGTCTGAGCTGAATCTGCAGGTCCAACCCGGGGAGTTTGTCGCAGTATTAGGTCCCAACGGCGCGGGCAAGACCTCGCTCCTGCGAGTTCTGCTTGGTCAACAACCGCTGGCTGCGGGAACGGTGGCGATTTGCGGTCGGCCAGTGCGCACCGGGTCGCGGCTGATCGGCTATGTCCCTCAAGAGAAGTCGATAGACCTGCACGCGCCATTACGCAGTCGCGACTTCGTCGGCCTTGGATTAGATGGACATCGATGGGGCTTCACATTACCGAGTCGATCCCGTCGCCTGCGGATTGATAGCGCCCTCGCGGACGTCGGCGCCAGCGCGTACGCAGAC
This sequence comes from Antricoccus sp., assembly GCA_039923595.1. Taxonomy (GTDB): domain Bacteria; phylum Actinomycetota; class Actinomycetes; order Mycobacteriales; family Antricoccaceae; genus Antricoccus. The sequence continues at coordinate 9,830 of JBDTCL010000252.1, forward strand.
GCACCCCTGTCGCTACTTTCAGGTGGTGAACGGCAGCGGTTGCGCATTGCCCAAGCACTGATCACCGACCCGCGCGTGCTGCTTTGCGACGAGCCGCTGATTTCGCTGGATTTGAGTCATCAAAGCGCGGTTACCGAGCTGATTAGCCGCGCTTGTCGCGATCGAGGAGTGGCCTGCCTCTTTGTGACACACGAAATCAACCCGATTCTGCCGGTCGCCGATCGAGTGGTGTATTTCGCTTCAGGGCGGGCCAGGATTGGTACTCCAGATGAGGTAATGCGTACCGACGTCTTGACCGATTTGTACCGCGCGCCGATAGAAGTGATTCGGCGCGGCGATCGAATTGTGGTGTTCGGTGCCGAGGACGTGCCGCATCACCCGCATGAGTCTGGTGAGCATCGATGAGCTGGCTACAGACGATCATCAACTTCGATAACCTCGGTGAACTGCTGCAAATCGTAGTGCCATCGCTTTTTGCTGGAGCGTTACTGGGCTTGATCGCCGGTCTAATCGGCCCGATGGTGCACGCCCGCGATTTAGCATTTGCCGTGCATGGAACAAGCGAGATTTCGTTTGCCGGCGCGGCGATTGCACTTTTCCTCGGAACGAGTGTGGTTGCCGGGGCGGTCGTCGGATCACTAGTTGCTGCCGGCGTGCTCGGCCTACTCGGTGTGCGTTCAAAGGACCGTAACGCCACGATTGGCATCCTGCTGCCATTCGGACTGGGTATCGGCGTTCTGTTTCTGGCACTTTACAAAGGCAGAAGTAGCAATAAGTTCGGCCTGCTCACTGGCCAGATAGTCGCAGTGGACGATTCCCAGCTGCTTGCTCTTGGCATCGTCTCGTTGATCATTGTGGCCGTCCTTGCAGTAATCTGGCGACCATTGTTCTTTGCCTCAGTCGATCCCGAAGTTGCTCGTGCCCGCGGCGTGCCCGTTCGGGCATTATCGATCATTTTTATGCTGGTTCTTGGCCTGGCAGTGGCGATGGCGGTCCAGCTCGTCGGCGCCCTCCTTGTGTTGTCCTTACTAATCACACCGACCTCCGCGGCCGCGGCGATCACGGTGCGGCCGCTTATCATTACCGTGCTGTCCGTTGTCTTCGCCGTGGTGGCTGCAGTGGGTGGGATCGTGCTGTCGCTCGGCCCAGGATTGCCGATTAGCCCGTACGTGACAACCGTTTCCTTCCTTATATATCTCGGTTGCCGGGTAATTGGCGCGATCCGTCAACGCCGCGGCTGGTCCGCCCGGCTGGCTTAGTCAGCGGTCGCGAGCAATGCCTGCAGTTCCGTCGGCATGTGCACTGGCAGTTGGCAGACAAATCCGCGGCACACATACGCCGTCGCGATATCGGCGGCACGATGCTCCAGCAGGGGTGAAGCCTGTGGATCATTGCCAGTCACGACAACGGTTCCAGGAGCCATATCTCGTACTGCGATCTGGGTCAACGCAGCTCGTTCGGGCCCAGCCGGCCCGGTGATGGCAATTTGCAATGGACCGGCAAGCCGGACTTCATTGATGGCCGCGATCGCACCTGCAGCGCGCGGCGCTGCTTCGACAATTGCACCGACGGCAGCGCAGATCTGTTCGGCGCGACTGCGATAACTAGCATCATCGGTGAGTGACCCGGCCAGAATGAACGCTTCGGCCAATGCTGCTACACCAGATGGAGTTGGGCCGTCGAGCGGCTCACCCGGGCGGACGATCAATGCGGGTGCGTCATCTGCGGTGTCGAAGTATTGCCCAGCGACCGTCCCGGCAAAGTGCTGATCGGCGACAGTGAGCAGCTGCACTGCCTTCTCGAGCCACCTGCGATCAGCGGTGGCGCAGTGCAGGTGCAGATAGCCGGTGGCGACGTGCGCATAATCCTCGAGCACCCCCCCTGCTGCTCCGACATTCCCGTCCCGTGAGACCCGGCGCAGCCGACCCTCATGCATGTGTATTTTATCGATTACAGTCGCGATTCGCACAGCAACTTCGATATATCGCGGTATCTCGAATAGTCGTCCCGCCTCGCAAAGCGCCGTGATCGCCATACCGTTCCAGGCGGCGACCACCTTATCGTCGCGTGCGGGTTGTGGACGCATTGCCCGTGCAGCAAGAAGTTTCACTTTCATCTCCGCGAACGCATTCTCGTCTTCGGGGTCAAGAGGCAACTGCAAGACAGATGTACCGTGCTCGAAGCTGCCTACGTCGGTGACCGCGAAAATTTCTGCTGCCTCAACCGATCCAGTCACCTCGGCGAGTTGCTCGGGGGTCCAGACATAGGTCGATCCCTCAACGCCTTCGGTGTCCGCATCGAGCGCGGAGGCAAGCCCGCCGTTGTCGGTCCGCAGATCGTTGATCATGAAATCGAGAGTTTCGATCGCGATCCTGCGGGCAATCGGCGGACCACCGGCACGCGCCCAGCCGGAATAGACGCGAGCCAGGAGCGCATTGTCGTAAAGCATTTTCTCAAAGTGCGGCACTGTCCAGGTCGCATCAACGCTGTAGCGGGCAAAGCCGCCAGCAAGTTGGTCGTACATTCCGCCTCGCGCCATCGCCTCGCACGTTGCACCGACCATGTATTCAGCATCGGGAGAATTAACTCGGGAGGCGTGATCAACCAGAAACTTCAACACCGTCGACGGCGGGAACTTTGGCGCGCCCCCGAAACCACCGTGCTGCTGGTCGAAGTCAGCCAGAAGTCTCTGGACGGCCTTGGACTGGCTATCGGCCAGATCGCCTTCATACTCAGGGAAGTCCCGGCGCTGGCCGAGACCGGCGGCAATTCGGTCTGCAGATCCATCCAACTCGTCGCGTCGCTGCTGCCACGTGTCGATCACAGCCGTGAGAATCTGCATAAACGACGGCATCCCGTGCGCAGGTTGCGGTGGATAATAGGTGCCGCAGTAGAAAGGCTTCCCCTCTGCAGTGGCGAATACGGTCATCGGCCAGCCACCATGACCGGTCAATGCCTGCGTCGCTTCCATATAGATCGCATCCACGTCCGGGTGTTCTTCGCGGTCCACCTTGATGCAGACGAAATGCTTATTGAGATACGCAGCAAGCTGCTCATCCTCGAAGGATTCGTGGGCCATGACATGACACCAATGACATGCGGCGTAACCGATCGAAATAAAGACCGGCACGTCACGCGTCCGGGCTTCACTCAGTGCTTCGGTACCCCATGGCCACCAATCGACTGGATTGTCTGCGTGCTGCTGCAGATAGGGGGAAATGGACTGCGCGAGTCGGTTGGACATACCGATCACCCTACGTAATCAGGATATGGATCGGGGCGTGCTCTTCGTTCGGCGACGATCGAACCCGTTCGCTTACGAGCCGACGCCAAATGCCGGATCGATATGCGCCGAGTCCGGTTCCGATTTGAAACGGGAACCATAGACCTCATCAAAGGTTTTAAAAATATCGGCCAACGGCAAATCGGTGAATTCGCCGCGGTAGTTGACGTATTCCATGTGCCGATTCCCGGAGTCGTCATAGCTGTGCATCAGCGCGTCGTCGATGCCGTTGAATTCGAGCACCTTCGTCCCGAATCGCTCGCACAGTTCGCGATTAAAGGCGGAGCTCGCTTTGCGCCACGCGCCGTCGATCCAGATCAGTGAATAGCCGTGGTAGACGAATAGATCGGTCCCCATTTGCTCAAGCAGTTTCTCACTCTGCAGATGGTTGCGAACATCAGCAAAGCCTAGCCCTGCTGGAATGCCGGCCGCTCGACATAATGCGGTCAGCAGCACTGACTTTGGCACGCACCAATTGGAGTCGCTGGCAAGAATGGCGCTCGCCTTAAAGTCAGCACGCTCGTATGAGACTTGGTAGGGGTCATACCGCCAGCCGTCGCGCACCGCCATAAACAGCGATACTGCTTTCTCCCGGTCGGACTGCCAACTGGCATCAGCGATGATCGTCGCGGCGTAATTAAGCACTTGCGGTGAATCACAATCGAGGAAGTATGTTGCCGCAAGGCAGTCACCAGTTGGCGGTGCATCAAGTGCAGGAATCACGCTCAAATTAGGCATACACCTGATTGTGGCATGCTCTCACAGCGTGCGATCGTCTGCGGCTCGGTCCGGCCACCTCCCCACAGCTTCATTCATGACTTCCGCACTCGGATTCGGCTGCAGAACGCACGCGCCGCCAATATCGATTTGACGACGGCATGTCTACGACGACTCGATGAGGCCACGGGAGTGAGCCAAATCGATGTGCGGCCAGAGGCCACGGTCGCTATTTCGTGTGGCCGGGTTGCGTCCTGGCAGCGACCTGCGAGCGCTCGATGCACGGCCGCTAAGCCCTGCTCTTGGATTCGGTGTCGATTGTCTGCTCGCATATGAGTATGGGTGACCGCCGTTGCAAGTCAGATCGCAATTGCAACGTAATCAGCCACCGGGCGGAACCGGGCGCCTCACACAGCAGCCCGG
>JBDTCL010000253.1:0-2741 GCA_039923595.1 Antricoccus sp.
CACGACGCGGTAGGCGCTGATCGAGAGCGCTTTTCGGGAGTGGTCGTCGCCGAAGGTGAGGATCTCGATTCCGGTGTCGTCGGCAAGTCGCCAGTGAGTGAAATCCGATTGCCACGTCTCGTTGGGGAGGTCCGCTTCGAATCGGAGGTAGAAGGACCGGGGCCGTTTCTTGGGTTGTTCGATGATCATGAGCGTTGCGGCGTAGGACTTTCCAGATCGTCGATACCGACGGGGAGCTGTGATGGGTGCGTTCGAGGTGCGCGGCGATGGTGTGGGGGTCAGCATCGTGACCGGCACCGTCGAGTGTGCGGCGCAACGGCAGGATCTCTGCTTCCACGTTATGACTGATTCTTAACGGAGACGTTTTCGGGCGTCGGGATTGGGCTTCGATCGCTTCCCAGCTGGCATTGAGGTAGCGGCTGACGAGGGTATGGACCCACCGGTAGGTGAGTCTGTAGTCGCGGGCCACCTCCGTCTCGGTGCGGCCCTCGAGAACAACTGAAGTGACGATGATCCGATTCTTCGACGCAACCAATGACTGTGAACGATGTCTGGAGACATATGTGAACTATGTCCGGAAACCAGACACTGTCACCCCGACTTTGTGGTCGGTGCCGGTGCAGTGCTCGTCTTCGGCGACGACGGTCCTTCTCAGTTCCAGAACGGCCCCTTAGAGGTGCTCTGCTGGTGGACCATCATGCAGGACACCGTCTTGCATACTGACAATGCGATCTGCGTAATCCCAGGTAGCAGGATTGTGTGTCGCGACCAAGCAAGCACCGTGCTCGCGTGCATGGTTTCGTAACTCCTCGAACAGAATCGAGACATATCCGGGATCTTGATGTGCGGTTGGTTCATCGGCCAGCAGCAATCTGGGGCGAAGGAGCAGTGCGCGGGCAACCGCACATCGTTGCTGTTCACCGAGGGACATCTCATCTGGCAACCGCAGCGCGAGCTGATCGATATCGAAGTCGTCCATCAGCGCATCGGCTCGGTCAACCCAATCAGCGATCTGGTGGCGGGCTCTGGCAGGAAGCAAGATATTTTCGCGGGCTTGCAACTCGGCGAGCAATCCGAGTGTCTGCGGGACGATGGCAATCTGTTCCCAGCCGAGATCGGCGGGAGCTGATGACTGCAGGTCGGCAGCCCACGTCATGTCACTAAAATCCGGGGACTCCCAGCCGCACAACACATTGAGCAGTGTGCTTTTACCGGAACCGCTCGGCCCTACGAGCGCGACCACTTCGCCCTCGGATAGCTGCAGATTGACGTGGTTCAGCGCCTCCACGGTGTCGGGGCCGCGCCGGAAAGTCTTCACCACGTCACGTACGGCGACGACTGTGCCGGTCTGGCGGGTCGCTTCACCAGGACTCACTGACCACACCTTTCTCGAGGCGCAGCAGGTGATCGGCGCGTTCGATGACGTGCTGATCGTGCGAAGCCAGCAGAAATGCCACCCCAGTCGATCGCAAAGCAGCGAATGCGTCCATTACCAGTCCTGCGGAGTGCGTATCCAACTCGGCGGTTGGTTCGTCCGCGATGACCAAGGCAGGCGTACCGATCACCGCACACGCCACCGACAGTCTTTGCTGTTCACCGCCTGAGAGTTGGACCGGCAGGTGGTCGGCGCGATGCGCCATCCCCAGCGTGTCGAGGAGTTCGAGTTGTTCGTCGCGGTTGCTCCGAGTGCCGCGCAGTTTTGCAGCGAGATCGAGTTGTTCGATCGCGGGCAGATAGTCGATCAGATTGTGACTTGGATCTTGAAACATATAGGCCACTGATCGTCGGCGCAGCTCTCGTCGACCGCGTGGACGCAATTGGCTGAGATCCTCGCCCGCGACGTGTGCGGTGCCGCTTGTGGGCTTATCGTTACACGCGAGAATCCGCAGCAGGGATGACTTCCCCGAACCAGACGGGCCCACCACGGCGGTAATTGCTCCGACCAGAAACTGCTTGCTCACATCGGTCAAGGCCTGAATCTGCTCATCTTGCGTGTAGTACGTCTTGCCAAGATTTTCAATTTCGGCAGCAAATCGCTGTTCTGGAGGAGCTTGTTTCGTCGGCAAGCCTGAGCACCCCCGCTGATCGCACCCGATTTTTCTCAAGCATAGAGGGCGATGGTCCACGGACGATTCCGATTCACGAACCGTAGATTCGACCAATGTCAGCCGCGACGCCAGCCGCGCCTCGTACTGGCGCGGTATGGGCCTCAAATACTCAGGACTCAGGCCAGGTCGCGACGGCAACTTGCGCCGACATATGACCCCGTGGGTGATATCGCAGCTAGCGGCGAGCCGCGATCCGAACCAGGTCGGCAACGCTGCGTGATCGACTATATTCAGGCCAGGCGATCATCGTGGTGACAGTGGGGCATCGGTGACCGGTATCGCAACGAGGCCTTGGCGTAGGCCAGCACGCCGTCGACAATTTGACGCCGACGCCGACGCCGACGTGCCGGGGTGACGATCGACCCGCCCCGAAACAGTGAGCCGCTGGCGTCACGGCCCGAGCCGCACGTATCTAACGCGCTGGGTCGGCCAGTTAGCAAGCTTGCGGGAGGGTGAGGCGAGATGGATGGTCGACGTCGTGGTGCACGACCTGATCGGCGATGACGATATCGGCCGCGGTACCGAACTCCGGTGAAACCCGGCTGTTGAGGTTGCGGGAAAATCGCGGGAAGCTTGAGCTGGTCACCAGCAGTCTTATTCGATGCCCAACCTCGAATGTGTGCGCGATCGGAT
>JBDTCL010000254.1:0-3625 GCA_039923595.1 Antricoccus sp.
CCGCAGCAGTTGACTGCTGCAGACCTGACGCCGCAGAGTCTGGTCAAACCCGAAACTGAAGCGCCGAAGTCCGGTTGGCGCCGCGCAGTATTCAAGGTCTCTGGTGGGTCGGTGAATCCTGGACCGAGCAAGGTCGAAGCCGATCGAGACGCGCTTATTAAACGGGTCCGCACCCCGATCCGCGGCTGCCACAAGATCGCGGTGGTCAGCCTCAAAGGCGGACTCGGCAAAACGACGACAACGTCTTGCCTTGGTCTGACGCTTGCGCATTACCGCGGTGATCGGGTTGTCGCACTCGATGCCAACCCGGATGCCGGAACATTGGCTGAGCGATTGACCGGTGTCGCCGACGTATCGGTCCGTGACTTACTTGACCATATCGACTCAGTGACAAGCTTTACCGAAGTTTCGCGTTATATGTCCCTTGCGCAACGATTGCAGGTGCTGGCTTCTGATCAGGATCCGGAAGTCTCAGAAGCTTTCGACGCCGAGCAGTACACGCAGGTCACTGATTTGCTTTCGCACTATTACAACGTAATACTGACCGATTCGGGTACTGGCATGCTGCATTCAGCGATGGCCGGCACCCTGATGGCAGCCGATTCAGTCGTTGTCGTCGGCGCTCCTAGCGTCGACGGCTCATCGCGCGCCGCGAAGACCCTCGACTGGCTGGTTGCCCATGGGCACGGAGAACTTGTCGCCAACTCGGTCGCCGTCATTTCTTCGGTGCGCGAGCGAGCAACTGATGTAAATATGGACCTGTTGCGCAACCACTTCAACGCTCGCTGTCGTGCGGTTTTGGAAATTCCGTTCGACCCACACTTGGTCGTCGGTGGTCCGATTGACATGAGCAAGATCGCCCGCCGTACCGAATATGCGTATTTGACGCTTGCCGCGGCCGTCGCTGATGGCTTCGTCGGTCGTCGCGGAGTCTGAGGGCTGATATTGCTCACAGCGCGTTGAACTTAGTGGTGAACGGTGGTTCACTAGGTGGTGAACGTTTGTTCACCACCTAGGCATACTGCCATTCGTACTGAGACAGGATTACCTCGACGTGTTACCTCAAGTTGGCGCATCGAAGCAGTTGCGGCCTTCCGCAGCGGCTGAACGCCGATTCCCTATCTGGGCCATTGTTGCTGTGCTGGCTTCCTGCGGAACATTCGTATCGCTGCAGCAGACTCTGATCATCCCGATGCTGGTCGACCTGCCGAAGATATTCAATACCACTCCAGCAAACACCTCCTGGCTCGTGACCGCGACGCTGCTCACCAGTGCCATCGCCATGCCGGTCATTTCCCGTCTGGCGGACATGTACGGCAAGCGACAGATGCTGTTGTTGTGCGTGGTGCTGATTACGGTTGGCTCAGTAATCGGTGCGCTTTTCACCAGCCTGCCCCTGGTCATCCTGGCTCGGTCACTTCAAGGATTCAGCACCGCGATGATCCCGGTCGGGATCAGCATCATGCGTGATGAGCTTCCCAAGGAACGGGTCGTTTCCGCCGTCGCTCTTATGAGTGCGACGCTCGGTATTGGCGGCGCGATTGGACTACCACTCGGCGGCGTGTTGTATTCAAAATTTGGCTACCACTCGATATTTTGGCTCAGCGCAATCGTCGGTGCACTGATGTTCGTCTTGATCCTGGTTGTGGTCAGCGAGTCACTTATCAAGACTCCTGCAAAGTTTGACGTGGTTGGCTCGGTGATCATCTCCGTAGCGCTGCTGTGCGTTCTGCTCGCGGTATCGCAGGGCAGCTCGTGGGGTTGGGGAAGCGCCCGCGTTCTAGGCCTATTCGCTGGGTTTGTGGTTCTGATGATCGTCTGGGTGCCGTTGGAGCTGCGAACGTCGGCTCCGCTCATTGACCTTCGTACCTCGGCCCGCAAACCGGTGCTGTTGACCAATCTTGCCACCGTGCTTGTCGGATTCTCGATGTTCGCTCAGATGCTCGCGGTCATTCAACTGCTGACATTACCGACGTCCACCGGCTATGGATTCGGGCTGTCGCCTGTTCAGGCAGGTTTGACCCTGCTTCCCGGTGGTGCACTGATGGTCATTCTCGCGCCGGTTTCGGCCAAAATCACTAATCGTTTCGGTGCAAGGACGACGCTATTTGTGGGCGCGATGGTGATGGCCGCCGGTTATGTCGCGCTGGTGTTCTCCTTGGGTAACTTGATTACGATTATCATCGCTGGCGCCGCGGTGAACGCAGGTATTGCGCTGGCCTATGCCGCGATGCCGACACTGATCATGGACGCGGTCCCGATCACCGAAACGGCGTCCGCGAACGGCTTGAATGCGTTACTTCGAAGTGTGGGTACCTCAAGCTCGTCAGCGTCAGTCGCAGCGATAATGAGCGCCATGTCGGTAGGCGCTGGCACATTACTAGTTCCCACGCTTGGCGCATTCCAGACAATCTTTGTGATCTCCGCGGTTTCTGCCGTCGGAGGCGCGCTATTTGCGATGCTGTTACCGCGTCGCGAATCTTCACCAGATTCGTTCGACCCGGGCGCTCAATACGACACTGAGCATGCTCGACATGAGCGAGCAATGCACGACGGCGGCGTGGCGGCTGGTTTAGTCGCAGCGAAATCATGACTACCACGCGATCGCATGACCAGATCGTCGATATTGCTCGGAGCTTGTTCGCCGAGCGATCCTATGAATCGGTGACGGTACGTGAGATCGCTTGCGCCGCTGAGCTATCACCAGCGATGGTGATGAAATGCGTCGGTTCGAAGGAGAAGCTATTCGCCGAGGCGATGACGCTATCGCGTGATGAATTGCCCCCTGACGTCCCCGTCGATTGCCTTGGCGAGTTCCTTGTGCAGCGCATTTTTGATCGGTGGCGCGATGGGGCAGCAGAGCCTTCGGCTAGGGCGGCGGTCATGGTCCTTGCTAGACCAGAGACTCGCACGTCCGTGTTGGAGTTCGTGCAGGACTATGTGAGCGATCTGGCCCGGCTACTTGGCACTGATCAGACCGCCCGCACTACCGCAGAGTTAGTACTCGCAGCACTGCACGGGCTTGCCCACAGTATGGCTGCTTTTGAAATAGTACGACCAACCGAAGCCGATGTGTCGGCGTTGGTTGGTCGTTATGGTGCTGCTGTGCAAAGCATCATCGACTCCCGCTAACGGGGCGAGGGCCGGGCGAGTTAGGCGTTGCTAGGGATGCGCTCCTGGCGATCGGCAGCAGTCCGCGGCGCAATGGCGATATCTTTGGCTTCGCCGACCGGTTTCTTAGTCCACGCCGCGAACTCCAGCAAGTTGCCGTCGGGGTCCTGGAAGTAGAACGACCGAACGAACACGTCGTCGGTGACTGACTTCGAGACGCCCATCGTGCTGTTGTCGTGATTGAGGACTGGGCCGATCGAGATGCCTTCAGCGCGCAGAGCGTCGTAGTACTCATCGAATTTCTCGGGCGCGACGTCAAACGCGACGTGATTCATGGTGCCGACTGCCGTATGCCACTCACCCACGCCGGGTGCCTCGACCGGTGTGGTTACGCCGGGCACCGATTCAGGATTGTTGGGGAACCAGAAAAACGCCAGACTGTCGCCATTGCCGATGTCGAAGAAGAAATGCTGGCCGCCGTCAAAAGCCAACTCAATGGTCTTCACCAAGGGGA
>JBDTCL010000255.1:0-4643 GCA_039923595.1 Antricoccus sp.
TGATCGGATCCCCCACATGCAGATCAGCGACAAGGTCTCGATGTGCAATTATCGCGCGAATCGGCTGGTCTGCGAAGCCGCCGACCGGGCGATCCAGGTGCACGGGGGTATGGGTTACACCCGCCATATGCCCTTCGAACACATCTATCGCCATCACCGGCGATACCGGATCACTGAGGGTTCTGAGGAGATTCAGATGCGCAAAGTGGCCGGTTATTTGTTCGGCTTCGCCGGCCCCAATAAACGTCCCCGGTAAGACCCATGCAAGAGGATATTCACGACCGTCTCGCCGCCCGGATGTCCGCCATATACGGAAAATCGGTGCAAGTCAACGATCTGCGCCGGCTCACCGGTGGAGCGAATAGCGAGACCTGGGCATTCACCTGTGATGATCAGCGACTGATTCTGCGGCGCGAGCCTGGCGAGATTCGCAATCCGCATACCATCACTCGCGAGGCCCGCGTCATCGCGGCGGCGGGTGCCCAGGGCGTGCCGGTGCCACGGCTGATCGACTTCGGCGATGAGCACGACACGGTCGGCGCGCCATACCTGATCTGCGAACACGTGGATGGCGAAACGATCGCGCGCAAACTCTTGCGCGACCCGGAGTACGAAGCTGCTCGATCCGGTATGGCACGCGAGCTCGGGCGCAACCTTGCCCGTATACATGCCATCCCAATCGAGTCCGTCGACGAGATCGACGGCGGCGTCCGCCATTCGCTGGAGCGCCTAGAGGCAGATTACTGGGCGTTGGACGAGCCCTCGCCGACGATGGAGATCGCGCTCCGATGGCTTGCCGATCATAAGCCGGCAGATGTTCCCGATAGCGTCGTGCACGGCGACTATCGCAACGGAAATCTGATCATCGACACCACTGGACTTCAAGCCGTGCTGGACTGGGAACTTGTTCATCGGGGTGATCCACGCGAGGATCTCGGCTGGGTACTGGTGAAGTGCTGGCGGTTTGGCACTGAGCCCGAGGTTGGTGGCTTCGGCTCGGTTGAGGAGCTTCTTGACGGCTACGCGGAAATCAGCGGCGCACGTCCTGATCTCGATGCGGTGCGTTGGTGGCAGGTGCTGGGCACAGCTCGCTGGGGCTTAGGCTGCCGCGGCATGGCCGAGCGGCACCTGCGCGGCACGGACCGCTCCGTCGAGATGGCCGCGATCGGTCGCCGAGTGTGCGAGCAAGAGCACGACGTCCTCACCCTGCTGGGTTATCCCGCGGGTACCCCGACGACGACCGCAACGGCCTTGCCGTGGACCGAGTTGCACGGTCGGCCCACCTCACCTGAGCTCATCATCGCGGTTGTCGAGTATTTGCGCGAGCAGGTGTTGCCGCAGACTGAAGGCCGGTTGAGCTTCCTAGCACGAGTTGCGGCCAATGTCATGGATCAGGTTGGCCGGGAACTCGCATTCGGTGCCGCTCAGCAGCAGCACCTGCATACCGCACTCGAGGCACTTGGATTCACCGATCTGCAATCGTTGGCCTTAAGCGTCCGCTCAGGTGCGACTAGCGCCGCGGATCCGGCGGTGGTCGCGGTAATCCGCTCATCGGTCACCGACCGGCTTGCGGTCGCCAATCCGAAGTACCTCGCAGCTCCTGGCTGAGCAATGCATACGCCCGGATCGTTGGCCGTATTATCCCCGGTACATATCCGTATTTAAGGCCGTAGAGTGAAAGTCATGACAGATCAACCTTTGACGATCAATACCCGTGCAGACCAAGAGAAGATCGATCAAGCACGCGACGCGGGCCTGCTCGTCGATCAATTTGGCAGAATCGCCACCGATTTGCGGATCTCACTGACCGATAAATGCAACCTGCGCTGCACATACTGCATGCCCGCAGAGGGATTGCCGTGGCTACCTAAGGAAGAAGTTCTCACCGACGACGAAATCGTGCGGCTGATTCATATCGCCGTTGAACGGCTCGGCGTCCGCGAATTGCGCTTCACCGGCGGCGAACCCCTGTTGCGTGCCGGCCTGGTGAACATCGTCGCCCAGGCGGCGCAATGTGAGCCGCGACCCGATATGAGCCTGACCACCAACGCGCTCGGCTTGGCCAAGAACGCTCAGGCGCTCGCCGACGCCGGACTCAATCGGGTCAATGTCTCTCTAGACACTCTTAACGACGTCCAATTCACCGCGCTCACCCGACGCAACCGGCTCGCGGACACGATCGCCGGAATCGAGGCCGCAGCAGCCGCCGGTCTCACGCCGGTCAAGATCAATTCGGTGCTGATGCGTGATATCAACGAGCACGAGGCCCCGGCGCTTCTGCAGTGGTGTCTCGATCGTGGCTACGAACTGCGCTTTATCGAGCAGATGCCCATCGACGGCGCGCACATCTGGGATCGGCACACCATGGTGACTGCCGAGGAGATCCTCAAGATCCTCGAGGAAAAATTCACCCTCACCCCCGATCCGGCTCATCGCGGTGCCGCTCCCGCGGAGACGTGGCTCGTGAACGGCGGCCCCCAAAAAGTCGGCATCATCGGGTCGGTTACACGGCCATTCTGCGGCGATTGCGATCGCACCCGGCTCACCGCCGACGGCCAGATCCGCAACTGCCTGTTCGCCCGCGAAGAGTCCGATCTGCGTGGCGCATTACGCTCGGACGCCACAGACGACGAGATCGCCAACCGCTGGCGCATCGCGATGTGGGGCAAGCGTGCTGGTCACGGGATCAACGATGAAACATTCTTGCAACCGGCTCGGCCGATGTCGGCAATCGGGGGCTAGCCGTATGGCAATTACGGTGCGATTCTTTGCCGCCGCTCACGAAGCAGCCGCGGGCAAAGACAGCGTCCAATACGAACCTGGCACCCTGGAATCGGTCGTCGATCGTTGTGTGATCGATTTCGGTGAAAAGATGTCCGACCTCATGCCTGCATGCAGCTTTTTGCTTGATGGTGTGTCAATGAATGACCGCGAGGCGCAGATTCCGGACGGCGCGATTGTCGACGTACTGCCGCCCTTTTCTGGCGGCTAACGCTAAGTTAGGGAGCGTTGACCCATTCGTCGGTGCCATCGTCGAAGATCTGCCGTTTCCAGATAGGCATCTCTGACTTGACCCGGTCCACCAATTGCCCGCAGACGTCGAACGCGGTTTTGCGATGCTCGGCTGCGACGACGCAGCCTAGAGCAACATCGCCAATTTTCAACGCGCCAAAGCGGTGCTGCACGGCGAGGGCGCGCACCCCTGGCACCTTGGCAAATTCGGCAGCAATCTGCGCGATGACCTCATCGGCGGTGGGATGGGTGAGGTAATCCAACGCCTTAACGCCACGTCCCTCATCGTGGTCGCGGACGGTGCCGGAGAACGACACCACCGCGCCCGCGCGACGATCGCGGACCAGTATCTCTAAGAATGAAACGCTGATTTCTTCCTTGGTCATTTCCGCTCGAACGATGCTCGCCGGTACCCGGTTGACCAGCTCCCGCGCCGCGAGTTGCTCGGGGGTGTCCAAGTCAACTGGTGAGCCCAAACCGTCGCACGCGACAAGCACGACATCGGTGCGGTCCTTGAGGTATTGGCGGGCGCCTTCATCACCGGTGATAGAGGTTGCGATCGGACGCCAGTGCTCACGGCCGATCAAAATCGGATGACCTGGTGTGCCGTCATATGTCGCCATCGCGAGCGCACTTGGTGCCACCTCGCGGGCGACCTTATCGATCGCGTCCGGACTGATATCCGGGGTGTCAACAAGTTGGACAATCGCTCCGTCAGGCTTGCTCTCGAGTTGTTGCATCCCCAAAAGACCGACCCGCACCGAGGTGGAAATACCCTCTTCATAATCAGGGTTACTGACAATAAATAACCGACCGTCGCCCATTATCTCGGCGACCTGGGGGCGGGCGGCAGCGAGCGATTTACGCACTGCCTCATCACCAGCACCAAGGACCAGAATGATGTCCTCGCAGCCGCCATCACGCAAAATCCGCAGCCCATTCGTGACCAGAGAATGTCCGTTGCCAAGGCGGACGAGCGCCTTGGGCAGGCCCATCCGTTTCCCTGAGCCGCCTGCGAGCAATAGCCCTGCATAGTTCACGCTCGATACACCCCGGTCTCGTTGGCCTTGACGACGGCAAAAACCGTGTCGTCGGTCCGTAATTTCATTTGTACGACCGCCTGAACAGTCACCTCTGACAGTAGGCGTGGTCCACCTTCGCAGACAAGACTGACGCGCGCTGTCCTACCGTGCTGATCAATGTGATCAATCCGAGCCTGCCACACATTGCGTGGGCTGCCATCGGGGGCGCTGCGATACAACGCCACCGAACTTGGTCTGATCGCGACAATGACTTGCCCGGTTTGCTCGGTCGCGGTCTGCACGGTTCCGCCACCGTCGATCTGAACCCGCGTGCCATCGGCTGTGCCGTGCAGCAAGATCACGCCGACGAGGTCGGCAACATACTGAGTACGAGGCGCGCTAGCGACCTCCCAGCCGGTGCCGCTCTGCACAACTTTGCCTTCTTCGAGCACCACCAGCTGATCGGCGAGCGCGGTTGCGTCAATGGGGTCGTGGGTCACTACGATTGCCACCCCATCGAAATCGGTGAGATATCGGCGCAGGTCCGCGCGCACAGTCATCCGCGTTCCAGCATCCAGGGCCGATAACGGCTCGTCCAAAAGCAGCATG
>JBDTCL010000256.1:0-7448 GCA_039923595.1 Antricoccus sp.
GAGCCCGGAACGGTAACCACCGGCCGATTTTGATGCTGCCGCGCATCGTGATCTGGGCGCATTGCGCCAGAGATGTGTCGGGCGCAATCGCCTGGGCCAGATACCCCCGAACGAGGCCCTCCAGCCCATCGAGCTCAGCGTTCGTGAACACACCGGCGGTGCGGGTTTCGTTGCGCAGCCGCTGCCTCCAGGCGGCCAGCTCCTTTCCGGGGTGGGCCGTTCCGGTGTGCGCACCCGCCCTCATTGGTGGCACTTGCCCGGGCCGGGTGCAAAGACGCTGCTGGCGTCGCTGAGTATTTCGTCGTTGACGGCGTGCCGGGCGGCGTTCATGACAGTTTCACAGGACGCTGATAGCTGTCGTGCCCCCTGCTAGAGACCATCACCAGGATCGCACGTAATGCGACAAGTCCACCGGCGAGCAGCACCAGAAAATCCACCACACCCACCCGCACACTGGGCAGCACCACAGTGGCACCAAGTCCGACAAATCCGAGCGCGCCGATTACGATTGCGATACTGATGCGTTTTATCGCCACGACGCCGATATCGAATGACTTCATCGTCGCCTCTAGCCGCAGAATATCTGCATACAGCGACTGCTCGATTTGCTCAATTCACGTCGACCGCGATCAGAAAACGACATCGGCAAACCCTTCGTGTTGCACAGAAAATAGGCACTGGTTCCCATCACGACCAACCGTGGCTAGTCCATCGCGGTTGACTCCCCGGACGACTGGATCTTGATCTAGCGGCGTGACAGGCGCGCCGACGGTCGCGATCGAGCAGCCTGACTGGGGCCGGACCGGGGTTGCGATCGAGACGCTCAGCATCCTTGATGAGTACTCGTACCCAGATACGCTCACGCTCGTCCTGCTCTGGCACGATGCCCCACGCACGGCCAGTGACAAGTACATCAATCCACCACTAGCCTTGCGTGAACGACTCGACGAACACGCATCCGCCAGAGTGTCGTTCGGGTAGTAGACATTCCCGTCCGGTGGCGAGGTGCACGTTGCCGCATAGGTGGCGTTCGGCGGTGTCCTGATCGACGTGACTGTTGTGCAGGCTCGGGGGTTCGGATGCTGCTTGAGGTGCCGCTCGCGCCGCACTCTCCACATCCGACGCGCCGAGGTCGTGCGCGTTCAAATCACTCATCTGGCTCTCTCCTTGTTGAGTAAGACGCGTCCTTTTGACACATCCGGGGCTTGCCCAGCACCAATCCGCCTGTCGACGGCGACCGGCATCTTGCGAGCGCCTGATCCGTACTAGATCGCAAGCGGCAAAGGTTCAGTGCGGTGGCGACGCTTCAGCCAGGGACACGTTGCTTCAATCTTTCCTGCCCGTATCGATGCGCTTCTGCGCGTCGCTCGACAAAGCGTCATCGGGCAGCGTTCTTTCGGCGCGACGGCTGAGCGGTACGGTCCTGCTTGAACAAGGTTTGCGCCGCGTCGCCTTGTCGCGCACGTAGCGTCAACTGTGGCGAACTCGGACTCGACACCTAACAGGTGTGTCATTGCGACGGCCTTTCAGCTATTCGTAGGAAAGCGGCCGTGACGTCTCGGGCTAGGAGGCGCACGACGGGACAAGGTTTTATGTTTTTAGGTCCCACCGGACTCCGGTGTAGCAAAGGACGATGCGCACGGTCGGTTCGCTGTGTCGGAGATCGGCCCGCAGCCACCGGACTACGGCGGACTAGCGAGGAGGGCATCAATGAAGCTAAGGGCTCTGGATGCGGTGAGCCTGATGCTCGAGAGATCGTGGCCGTGCGGCAACGAGGGCGGTTCCAGACCGGCAGTTTCCCTGCGTATTTCAGTGAACTCCCCGGGTAGATCAAAGTCAAACGCGCGCTTGGTATGAGGCCTGTCGCGATCAGCCACCTAGGACGGCCACTATCTGACAGGTGTCATTTTGGTCGCCGAAGCGCATCATGGCGGGCGATGTACTCGGTTTCGTCGATCTCTCCGCGAGCGAAACGCTCGTTCAGAATGCGCTCCGCCTTATGGTGCGAAGGAGCCATCTCGGGCGTTCCCTGGTTGGAGTGCGGGCGTCGCAGAAGGACCACGATGACGGTGATCACCCCTGCCCAGAACAAGACCATCAACACGGCCATTGCGATCCAGCCGCCAATTCCCCACGTGCCGCTACCCCATCCGTGCATGATCAGACCTCCATTTACTGGAAAACTAACATGCCTCACGGTTGCAAAATAGGGCCATAGGTCCTCATTGCCTGCCATGATTCCAATCGTTCCTGGCCAACGCCGTAGGAACTGTTGACCTACTGTTACCCACGGCCGAGTCCTAATCAGCGACTGGGTCGAGGCCTTCAACTATCGTCGATCGCACCACTCCGTGGCGACCAAGCGTGAGTGGCGACCGTGCGATTGCCGCTACCAGGAGCCGACGCTGCCGCCACCGCCGCCACCGCCGGAGAAGCTACCACTAAAGCCGCTGCCACCGCTTGAACCTGCCGAGCCAGCCGAACTTGCCGGTGCGGCGATCGCTGCGGCTCCCGACCCAACTTGATGATTGAAACTTGACATCAGTGCGGCGCTGGTGACGATGTTCCAGTTGCTACCGCCATACCAGTCCGGCTGCTGCGGTATCCGGCCTTGCTCAACGAGCTCGGCGCACACCGTCGCCCAGCGCTTAGTCTGACCAAACATGATCGCCCAGGAGAGATACTTGGAGAAAATATCCTCGCCCTCTTCGAATTTCAGTTGTTCGGCCTCTGCAGTCTTAAGATAAGTCCGAAAACCAGCGACCTGATCGGCGACCGCGCGGCCCTGCGCGGTGAGGGCGTTGTCCATGAAAAGCAACCGGAGCAAAAGGCCGCCGCCACCCACAATCAGCAAACCAATGCCCCACGGCAAACTCGGCCACGGGACGATCAATGCGCCGATCGTAGCGAGAAAGCCGATAAGCAGCACCAGCAGCAGCGCCATTCCGACCGAGCCATCCAGTCTGCGCGCGTTCTGTCGAACCAGGCGGCGCTTCGGGTCGTCGATAAACGCCTTACAGAACGGGGTGATCGCGCGGTATGCCTTGTCATAACGTTTGGCGACTTTCTTCGATAGTTTCGGTTTAATGGGCGCGCTTTCACCTGCCTTAGATGATGGAAATATTGCCTTGAGGACACGACGTTCGACGTCATACTCGGTCTTCTCCGAGTCAAGCAATGTGATCGAGCCGGGCACGCCGCTCATTTTGATCGCACCGCGATACCCCAGTTGAACTAAAGTCGCCGCGAGTGTGTCGCGTTTGACACGCTGGCCTTCCAGTAGCGAGATGTACGCCGGATGGACATCTCGAGGGGGCGCGAACGCAACCGGAATCTCGATCCGACCAGGACTCGGGCCAACTCGCCCATCCGCACCTGCGGCCGGAGTGACACCGGGCGGCAGATCCAGGTAACGTTCATCTCGCATGCGTCGCATAAGCAAGATCGTCATCGCCAGCCCCACGACGGTTACCCCGCCGGCCAGCGACACATTGAGCGGCGTAATCCCGCGTTGGTTGAGCCAGGTAGCTCTGGGCACAAGAAGGGTCTTGGTGGCCTGGGCGGAATCCATGCTCACCGCGATGGTGAGTTGGCCGTTCACTTGATTTTGGTTGAACACCGCGACGCCCGCATCCAGCGTCGCACTCTGGCACTGCATCCTGGTTCCAGGAGAGCCAGTGAAGCACTTGACATCCCGAATGCCCCCAGGCACCGTGACCGTGACTGTGACATTGGTCAGTTGCGCACCCAGGGAGTCGTCGATGACATTCCAGTACAGCTGCGTATCAGCAGCGCGCTGCGGATTGAGCGCGCCGACGATATCGTATTTGAGGACATACGTCTCGGTCTGGTCAACGGTCTTGTTCTTATCACCGATCCGGTAAGCCGTCGTTTCACTGCGACCGCCATTGCTCGACGCCGAACTTCGACTGAGATTGGTCGCGGCGCCAGTCGGGCTGCTAACCGTGAAATTCTGGATCTTGTATTGACGATCTTGGTCCTTGTCATACGGCACGCGGGTGAGCAACGTACGAGTGATGCCGTGTCGGCCCGATGAGCCGAACGCGTAATCCATTGTCTCGGTCACGTGAACGGTGCCCGCGTCGTCGACGACGTACGCAATATCGTATTTCGTCACCACATCGCCGGTCGCGGCGTGCGCTGCTGGGGCACTCCACAAGAGCGCACCAAACGCGAGGAGCAACCACAAAAACCCAGCCGTTAACCATCTAACGACTGGGCGATGAGGACGGATTCGCATCCGCGGATGCTACCAGCCGCGCTGCGCAAGACGATGCGGCTGCGGGATCTCCTCAACATTGATCCCGACCATCGCTTCGCCGAGACCGCGTGAGACCTTGGCAATCACATCTGGATCGTCATAGAAGGTGGTGGCCTTCACGATCGCTTCGGCACGCTGCTGCGGATTGCCGGACTTGAAGATCCCGGAACCAACAAAGACACCATCCGCGCCGAGCTGCATCATCATCGCCGCGTCAGCGGGTGTGGCGATACCGCCAGCGGTGAATAGCACGACTGGGAGTTTGCCAGCCTTAGCAACCTCGGCCACGAGCGCATACGGCGCTTGCATTTCCTTAGCTGCGACGTACAGTTCGTCCTCGCGCATGCTGGAGAGCCGGCGCAGTTCACCGCCGATTTGGCGCATATGGGTCGTCGCGTTCGACACGTCGCCGGTGCCAGCCTCACCCTTGGACCGGATCATCGCCGCGCCCTCGGTAATCCGGCGCAGCGCCTCGCCTAAATTAGTCGCACCGCAGACGAACGGAACTGTGAACGCCCACTTGTCGATGTGGTTGGTGTAATCGGCAGGGGTCAGCACCTCGGACTCATCGATGTAGTCCACACCGAGCGACTGCAGCACCTGGGCCTCAACGAAGTGACCGATGCGAGCCTTCGCCATGACCGGAATTGACACGGTGGCGATGATGGCGTCGATCATGTCTGGATCACTGGCCCGAGAGACGCCGCCCTGGGCACGAATATCTGCCGGCACTCGCTCAAGTGCCATCACCGCGACAGCACCGGCATCTTCAGCGATTTTCGCCTGCTCGGCGGTGACGACATCCATGATGACGCCGCCTTTGAGCATCTGCGCCATTCCGCGCTTGACGCGTCCAGTGCCGACCTCGGCTGGTGAACTGCTCTCGGACTGCTGATCGATGCTCGACACGGTGTTCCCTCTGCTTTGAGATTGAAGCGCAACGACGACGTCATTACTGCTACTAGCTGAGCCTTCATGATAGCCCCGACTCACCTGCGCTCCGCATCACCTCAAGGCGTTGTCAAGTCCCGCACTAACGGTGTTCCGGCCGTATCCTCAATGTCGAAATATGCTGGCCGATGAGTTTTAGAACCCAACTTCAGCAGCCGGGGTAATTGCTGCTCTCTGAGCGTGCGGTTTGCCCTCACCGCGTCGTTGTAGAAGGTTCGAGCGACCCGCACGCGCAGGCAAGCATCAACCAGTCCCGCAGGCAGCTCGGACTCGGCTCCGCCGTAGAGCTCAGCGATGGTCGCAGAGATAACATTCTCCACCGCAGCGCGCGCATCGCGGTTAACGGTGAGTGCTGTTTCAATCGTTGAGCGCACGCCCTTAGCGTTGGGCACCACCGCATCGGCTGCTCGCTCATCGACGACAGCTCCCAGGGCAGCTGCCCGCCGCACAAGCTGCGCATCAAGGCTCACCCAACCAGCGTCGCATCGGGCGTTGAGCCGATCGATGCGCGCTGCTGTCCAAGTGATCCACATCGTAAATAGCACAATGAGAACAAGCCCGATCGATACCCACATCACGCCACCGACGATACGGGTTAGCGGGCTGCCCCGGCGATCACGGTCTCGTAGACGCCAAGCACCCGCCTGGTCACGACGTTCCAGTCGTACTGTGCGACCAGAGCGCGGCCGGCAGCAACACGCTGCGCGGTCTGCTCCGGATCGTCGATCGATAAGGCAATCGCCGCAGCCAACCGGTGGGCATCACCGACTGGACTGAGCAACCCGGCCCGGCCGCCGCCGAGGACGCGGCTGAATGCGTCCAGATCGCTCGCGACGATCGGCGCGCTCGCGGCCAACGCCTCGATCAGAATCACCCCGAAACTCTCACCGCCGGTGTTAGGCGCGCAATAGACGTCTATCGTGCGCAGAAACCGGGCCTTCATCGTTTCAGTCAGCTCGCCCACGAGCTCCACTCGATCGACTAGCGTCGCTGGCAAATCCGCCCGGAATTCTTCTTCATCACCGCGTCCTGCGACCAGTAACCGGATATCGGGACGCTGCGCTGCGAGAATTTCCATTGCACCGATTAACACGCCCATGCCTTTGCGGGGCTCATCATAGCGTCCTAAGAAGCCGATCGTGGTGCCCACGCTAAGCCCTTGCAGTGGCTGCGCCTCGGCAAACTGTGAGACGAAGACTCCGTTAGGAATGACAACCGCATCGCCGCCCAGATGCTCGACCTGAAGTCTTCGAGCCAGCTCCGATACCGCGATCCGGCCGGCGATCCGTTCCAAGAAGGGCTGCAGCAACGCCTGAGTGGCGGCAAGCCATTTAGATCGATCCGTAGCCGCATGCACAGTAGCGACCACGGGAACTGCCGCGAGCATGCAGGTGAGCAACGACAAGCTTGGCGCTTGGGGCTCATGAACGTGCACCACATCAAATTTGCCGTCGTTAAGCCAAGATCGCACCCGGGCGGCCGAAACTGGCCCGAATTGCAACCTGGCGACCGAGCCGTTGTATTTGATCGGAATTGCCCGTCCTGCGTCTACGACATACGGGGGTAACGGGTCGTCGTATTGCACGGGCGTGAGAACCGAGACGTAATGGCCTTGACCGATTAAGGTCTCGGCGAGGTCCCGCACGTGAAACTGCACGCCGCCGGGAACATCCCATGAATAAGGCGACACCATGCCGATACGAAGCGGTCGCGCTGCGCCAACCATTGCTAGCTAGGCCACCAGATCCGGCCACACCGGCTGCATCATGTGCCAGTCGACTGGATTCTCCGCAATGAAGCCACTGAACTCATGTGCTACTTGCTCGGTCGCAGTGATCACCCGAGCACGTAACCGGCCCTCGGATGGCACTGCAATCGGTGGATGGAACTTCAGCTGCCAGCCGTGCGGGGTGAAATATTGTTCGAGCGTGATCAGCAGTGCATCCGTTTGCGTCGCGAGCAATGCCGGACCGGACGGAAGTATCGTGCGGCGTCCACAGAGTGAGACTTCGATGCCACTCCCGGCGAGGTTGCGATCGGCGAGCAGCACCACCATATGCCCCGCATGCAAGTGGGCTTTGAGTACAGCCGCTGGGGGTTGAGCTCCGCCGGTCAACGGCACCACGTGCATCCCGAGACTTTCGCGGTAGCGGCGAAATCGGTCGTACAAGCTCTCTGGCTGCAGCCGTTCAGTGACCGCGGTCAGCGGCATCGC
>JBDTCL010000257.1:0-3255 GCA_039923595.1 Antricoccus sp.
GGTTGAACCTGTCGTTATCGGCCACTGTCAAGGAATGCTTGGGCACGATCCCCGGCTGGGTGCGACCGCGGCAATATCCTGCTCCACGCACCAACGTGCACCGTTAGCGAGTAGGTCGAGGCACGTCAGCGGCCATGGCAATCTGCTCGCGGTTCAGTTCTCGGTCGGTGCAGTGCTTAGGTCGTAGACGCTGATTCCGCCGACCTGGCGGGTGGCGTAGTGGGTTCGTACCCAGGCTTGGATCTGGGCGGCGGGGTCTTTCGCCTTCGAGGTCTTGCCCGGATATTCAAGGTAGTAATGCACCCTGTGTTCTTTGACGAAGGTAGTGAACTGCCGCAACGTCACCGCGGGATCTTTACCGTAGAACCCGCCTATCGACATCACGGGGTGTCCAGTCGCGAGCTGGCAGCCTTCAGGGATCCGAGCGCTGCCGGAGGCCGCGACCCACGTAAATGAGGCGCTGTTTTCGATGAGCATCGATACTAGCGGTGCGCAGTTGAACCTGCGGCTCAGATGCCGTCCAGCGCCGTTCGGTCCGGCGGACACGGTCGATCCGGCGTGCCCGGACAGTGCGGTAGATACCGAGAACGCGGCCGGTCCGCTTAGGCACGTCAAAACGGTGACGAACGCCAAGACACGAGGTGTCCACTGTTTGTCGCGGTGTGCTGTCGGCAGGAACAGGAAGACGATCCAGCCAGCGAGGCATAACACGCCAAGGGCGAGGATCGACCACTTTAGCCACGGCACGAAGCCGCGATTGAACGAGAACGTGGTGACCGCAGTCGCGATTGTCACACCGAACGCGATGATGCCGGCGATGAGGATTGCTCGGCGGTGTCGACGTCGCCAGACGGTGCTGGCGCCGATCCCGAACAGTGCCGCGATCGCCGGGGCGAGCTCGATGGCGTAGTAGGAATGGAAGATTCCGGACATTGCCGAGAAAACCACGACGCATGTCGCCAGCCACGTACCCCACATGATCACGCCAGCACGGGTTCGGTCGGTGCGCGCACTCGCCCGGATGGCCCACAACCCGACCGCGATCGCGGCCATCGCGGCGATCAGCAGCCACGAGGCGTCGACAAGCATCCGCAGGTCAAACATTCGCAGGATGCTTCCGGAGGCGCCTGCGACGTGTGTGCCGCCAGCGACCTCGTTGCCGGTGAGGCGGCCTAGCCCGTTGTACCCAATCGTGAGGTCCCAGATGTTGTTTGTGGTCGTGCTACCAATCCACGGCCGGTTCGCGGCCGGTGTGAGCTCAACGATCGCCAGCCAGCTTCCCGCGACGACGATCATCCCCACCGCAGCCCGCAGCAGGTGCAGGATTCGGATCTTCAGCGTGACCGGGGCGGCCACCAGGTAGGTGACTGCGAATGCGGGCACCACAAGGAAGGCCTGCAGAAGTTTCGTCAGAAAAGCCAGACCGATCAGCGCCCAATGACGTATGCCCAGCGGGGGTCTGCGGTCTCGACCGCCCGCACCGTCGCGTAGGCCGCAGCAACTACCAGCAGCGTCAGTAGCGCGTCCGGATTGTCGAACCGGAACATCAGCGTCGCAACTGGGGTACTCGCCAGCGCACCGGCAGCCAACAGACCCGCGGCTGGCCCGTGCCAGCGGCGCACCGTGAAGTACAGCAGCGCCACAGAGGCAACCCCCATCGCCGCCTGCGGCAGCAGGATTGACCAACTGCTCAACCCGAAAATCCGCACGGACAACGCCATGAACCACAGTGCCGCTGGTGGCTTGTCGACCGTAATGATGTTGCCACCGTCCAGCGACCCAAAGAAGAACGCCTTCCACGAACTCGACCCGGACTGCGCTGCTGCCGCGTAGTAGGCATTCGCGTACCCCGATACGTCCAACCGATAGCAGTACAGCACCCCGGTGAACATCAGTAACGCGATCAATCCCCACGTAGCCCACCGCGGCGTCTGTCGTACGTCGTCCGCAGGGTTGCCGCTAGCGTCGTCCTGTGCCAAGCGGGATTCGCTTTCTGAGGCCACGCGAAGCGGCGAGGGCACAAGCACGTATGTCACGGTCTGCTCAGACCAACTCTCTCTAGGACGCGAGCTCGGTCGCGGGACGCAGGCGATTGTGGTCGCGCCATGCAGCAGCGCGACCGACGGTCAGTACACAGTGGGCGCTGTACCTGTGGGATCCCTGAGGAGCTGGAGAGCCCGACAAGCTGCGCATCAATGGGCATCTCTAGATTGCTACTGCTTCGTTATCGGCTCCGTCTGCAGATCCCCAAATATCCGGGCTCACGAATCGCTCGCGGAGCCGTGACTGACCGTCGTCTCGGCGATACGACTGCCCGCATCGCCGGTCCGCAGCCGTTCCGGGCAGCAGGTACGTGTGACCAGCGACGTCGGACTTTAGGAGTTGACGCGTTTGGCGAGTACGTATCCGTCTGCATTAAATATCTGGACATATGTCGTTCCTGGGTGCTGTTCGTCGGCGAATTTAGCGACATCGACGACCGCGCCACCGGCTTGATTATCAATCAACACATAATCCGGTCTCGCGGTCTTGATAGTGGAGACCGCGTACACCGTGTATCGCGCGACCAGGTGGGTGATCAGACCCCAATTCGTCTCTACGCTTGACCCTGATGGCATCAGCGCGATAACGGCGCGAGCAGAGACCGCCCGGTCAGCCGCTTGATAGGTTGCCGGCTTGATCAGATCACCCATCGGAAAATTCACGCACTGCGCGACGGCGATGACCGCGACGATGGCCGGCACGGTTCGGGCATAACGTTGCAGCCGCCCGGGGGGTCCGGCCCGCACGAGCAAGAGGGCATGGACCAGCGCGATGAATACGATCGGCATCACCAGTAGTGAGTAATGCCAGCCGGTGCCCCAATAGACGGTGCGGTCGCCAACGAAGCGCCAACCCAAAGTCGGGATCGTCACCAAGACCCACGGCGATCGAAGTGCGAAAAAACCTGTAATACCGAAGGTCAGTAGGAGTGTCAGACCCTTGGTCTGCCAGCCGCTGAAAAAGGTGGCCAGCAGCCCCGGCCCGGTGCCGGATGCGCCGGCATTCGCCCAATATTCATAGGCGCTGCTGGGATTGAACGCTGGGATGATTACCAGGACGATGAGTAGGAAGCCGATCAATCCTGACGCGATCAGCCAAACCCCTGCCCGTCGACCCCCTGCAAGCGTCACCGCAATGCCGATGACGGCAACCGTGAGTCCGAGATCCTCCTTTACCAGCAGCAGTGGCAACGACCAACACACGACCGCGGAC
>JBDTCL010000258.1:0-3709 GCA_039923595.1 Antricoccus sp.
GGTGCTCCTGAGGAGTAAGTCAACACAATCCTGCACTACATCACGGCGCTAAGTTGATCGCCGCAGACAAAGGAGGTTTAAGGGACATGATCGGCAACGAGCACATCGAAAAACTGCAACATGGGAACGCCATCCACGAGGACGGTGACAAGATCGGTTCGATCGGTCAGGTATACCTGGACGATAACACCGGTCAACCCGCCTGGGTCACGGTAAAGACGGGCATGTTTGGCAATTCGGAAAGCTTCATACCGTTAGAGAACGCCGAGATGCGTGGCGAAGATGTGGTTCTGCCCTACGCCAAGGAAAAGGTCAAGGACGCTCCAAAGATGGATGCTGATCAGCACCTGGATGTCGAGCAGGAGCGGAAGCTGTACGAGTACTACGGACTGGACTACGACGGTGGCGGTCCAATGGCCGACAGTCAAGATCGCCAGGTCGCAGATGGGCAGCGGGATCGGGATGTACGCCGAGAGACCCATATCGACAGCGATCGAGACGTACGCCAGGAGACGCACGTGGACAGTGATAGTGATGGTGGGATGACGCTGCATGAGGAGCAGCTCCACGTGGGCACTGAGTCTCGTGAAGCTGGTCGAGTCCGGCTGAGCAAGCACGTCGTGACCGAGCAGAGGACCGTCACCGTTCCGGTGCAACGCGAAGAAGTACGCCTTGAGCGCGAGCCGATCAGTGATGGCGAGACCGGTGGCGAGATCAGCGAGGACGAGCAGGTCGTCACCCTCAGTGAAGAAGTGCCAGTTGTCGACAAGCAGACGGTCGCCACCGAACGCGTTGGTCTACAAAAGGACGTCGTACGCGAGGAGCAGCAGGTCGAGGGCGAGGTCCGGCGCGAAGAAGTTGGCGTCGATCATGATGGTGACGTAGAACCTCGTCAGAAGTCTTAGGTTCGGCAGTCGATATCGCGATACCGGAAGGGGCACCCCACGTAGGGCTGCCCCTTTCGTGCCGTCAATAACGGACTATGCAGTTGGTACTGACACCGGCGTACGGACGGACTGCCTCGTTCGAGGTGGCCATCGCGAAGTGAATTAGGTCGGGTCTATTCGAAGGTGACCGACCAGCCGGGATCAAACCTTCCACATCGTACGTGGGGATAAGCAGCGTTTTTCGGCCTTCTGGGCCCGGTAGCTGCATCCCTGGAGGAGGCGGCGGATCGAGCGTATCGCTTCAATCACCGGTACATTCGGTGCTTTAGCCCTGCGCTTTCCTACTCGACCGGGGATCGCCGCGCTCATCTACCGGTCAGTCACCACCGCACCATCGCCGAGAGGAGTGGCCAGTTGCGCATCGCTAACCCTGACCGGTTACTGACCGCCGCCGACCTGTCCGCGACCCTACTGTTCGCGATCGAGGGTGCGACGGCCGCGGTACTGGCCGGAGCCGATCTATTCGGTATCGTGGTGATCGCGTTCGTGACCGCGTTGGGCGGGGGCATCATCCGTGATGTGGTGATCGGTGATCTGCCGGTCGCCGCGGTGCGATGGGTCCGGTACCCGGCGGTGGCCTTGAGCGGTGCCGCGATCGTGATCGTCCTGTACCAGTCAGTAGAACGGCTAGCTCCAGAGCTGATCATGGTGCTGGACGCCTGCGGCCTGGGGCTGTTCTGCGTGGCCGGGGCGGCCAAAGCACGGGATCTTGGTTTGTCGGTGCTCCCAGCAGCGCTGGTTGCTACCATCACTGGCTGCGGCGGCGGGATGATCCGAGATGTTTTGCTTAACCAAATACCCATTGTGCTGCGTCAGCACATCTACGCGGTCGCTGCACTAGCTGGCGCGGTCGCGATGTTGCTGTTAGACCGGTTAGGGGCGCCCCGCTGGCTCAGCATGAGCGTAGGGGCGGCCGTCGCCACTACCCTACGGGTGCTGTCTGTCGTATTGAATTGGAACCTGCCCGAGATCCATTAAAACAACGCCTGTCGGCCGCGGAGAGCGCGGACTGGCCTGGTTGCGGCAAAGTAGCCGTTGAACTGCGGCGGGGCCATCAGCACGATTGCGCACACCGACTCGTCAAATCCGACCACGCTAACCAGTTGCGACCCGCGGTCAATACCGCGTTCTGACCGCACAAACGGTTTTGAGACCGACTCAGCAACCTATTGTTCAAGCTCGGCACGGGTCACCGTATCGGCCGGGTCCATCCGGCGCAGCATGATCGGCGCGAGCACCCCGTGCAGCAGCACGCTCCCGACAACCGTCACCACCGAAATCACCAACACAAGGTCACCCTCTTCGTTCGGCAGGGCGTTGTAGGCGAGTAGACCGAACACAATCGTGGCCGTGCCGCGTGGGCCGAGTGCTCCGATAAGCACTCGGTCGCGCCGACTGACCGACTTGCCCAAGAGCGAGAGGTAGACCGGCACGATCCGCAACACCGTAAGGGCGAGGATCGCGAGCACGAGCACGCGCCAGTCGAATGCCGTAGTGAACGCGAGAAGCGCGGCCCCGCCCAGCATGAACCAGACGACGTTCGTTGCCAGCACGCCGATCTCGTCAACGAGCATTAGCTCGGAGTGCGCGATCGTCCTCTCTGACTGACCTTTCGTTCGTACGATCCGGTACATGAGGCCGGCCACGAAGGCCGCGACAAAGCCGTTGGCGTTGAAAATCGGGATTGTCGCGACGCCGTAGGAAATGAGTGGTAAGAGCAGCATCGCGACCCGCACCCCGGCATCGTTGGCAACTCCGCGCCGGTGCAGGATGCGCACGGCCGCGCCGACGAGGCCGCCGAGCACGACCCCAACCAGGATCGCGATAACGGTGGCTGGGACCGCGTTGAGGAATGCATTCACCGTTTTTTGCAGGTGCGCGCTGTCCACGGTGACGGCGCTATCGCCCGATGTCGCAGGCATCTCGGTGGCAACCGCGACCGCGATCGGTAGGGCCATACCGAACAGCGGCGAGACCAATCCGTCACTGTATCCGCTCTCGACATTGAGAATGTCTCTCATCCGGGCCGGAAGACGGCGCAGGCGCAGGATTCGCGAGGCTGGCGCGAAATCCGTCGGCATGATCACGCATGCGATCACCACAGTCACCAGGAACGATTCGGGGATAAGTATGACGCTGGCGAGCGCCGCGAGGATCAACGATATCGGCAGGCCGATGAGCACGAGTCGCAAGAGTACGCGGGGGTCGCGGCCGAAGATCCCGCCCTGGACCTCGGTCGCATCGACGAACAAGATGATCGCCAAAATGACCTCGACTACCTTCTCGCTCGACGGTGCGTCGATCACTGCGGCGTAGGCGGGCAGATCCCAAACCGTCGACACTGCCCCCAGTAGGATCAGGACGACGGGCCCGGGGACTCCCCAGCGCTCGAACCGATGCGACACCAGTGACCACAGCAGCAGCGCGGCCAGTCCGGTCAGGGTCAGCGCGGCCATTCCCCACTCCTCTTTCAGCAACGCGTTACCGGGACAGACGTTACCGGCGACACGGATCGACATCGGTTGCCGTCGACCGCACCGGCGACCGGCCCAGTCCTGGCCTATCTGTTACCCCACGTTCGGATAGCACGCGGCCTCGTGCGGTCGAACCCCGGCTATCTCGAAGTATCAGGCAACCGCCGAAAATGAGGGTCACGGCAGGAAACGAAACAAATCGTACGCTAAAGGTCAGCGAGGCAGCGCCCGGGACCACAGCCTCGGGTGGCCGGTAGTTGGATCGCTAATAGCGATGACGACGCACCC
>JBDTCL010000259.1:0-20380 GCA_039923595.1 Antricoccus sp.
CGAGCGCGATGCGCACGAGTGGCGACGATATCGCCGAGGTGCTGGCCCTGATGGGCGTCCGCCCGGAATGGGACGAGGCGTCGCGACGGGTAAGCGACCTGTGCGTCGTTCCGCTGGAGGATCTGGGGCGTCCGCGGATCGACGTCACCGTCCGCATCTCTGGCTTCTTCCGCGACGCCTTCCCCCACGTGGTGGCGATGCTCGATGATGCGGTCCAGCTAGTGGCCGGGCTAGCGGAGCCGTTAGACCAGAACTTCGTGCGTGCCCACGCCCAGGCCGACCTCGCCGAGCACGGTAACGAACGCCGCGCGACCACCCGTATCTTCGGTTCGAGTCCTGGTTCATACGGCGCTGGCATCCTGCAGCTCGTCGAGTCCGGGAGCTGGCAGGACGACAAGGACCTTGCCGAGGTCTACACCGCGTGGGGCGGCTTCGCCTACGGCCGTGGCCTCGATGGCACCCCGGCCGCCGACGACATGCGGGCCAACTACCGGCGGATCAAGGTGGCGGCGAAGAATATCGACACCCGCGAGCACGACATCGCCGACTCCGATGACTATTACCAATACCACGGAGGCATGATTGCGACCGTCCGCGCGTTGACGGGCAGCGATCCGAAGGCCTATATCGGCGACTCGACCACACCGGACGCGGTGCGCACGCGGACCCTGCAAGAGGAAACCAACCGGGTCTTCCGCTCGAGGGTAGTGAATCCGCGGTGGATCAGCGCGATGCAACGCCATGGCTATAAGGGTGCTTTTGAGCTGGCGGCGACCGTGGATTACCTGTTCGGTTTCGACGCGACGGCGGGCGTGGTGCATGACTGGATGTATGCCAGCCTTGCCAAGGAGTACGTACTCGACGAGACCAACCAGGCGTTCATGCGGCAGTCCAACCCGTGGGCGCTGCGCGGGATCGTGGAGAAGCTGCACGAGGCGATCGACCGTGGGCTTTGGGCCGAACCCGATCCGGACGTGGTGGCCGCGATGCAGGAGGTCTACCTCGACTTCGAAGGAGACCTCGAAGACCGTCACAGCGATTGATGGGTCCCGGCAGATCCGGGTCGCCTCGCAGGGATCGCGCCTGCGCCAGATGGTCCGAAGATCGATGGCGTTCCAGGCGTCTGCAGCTACTCGCCGCTTGTCACAAGATCGTTCTTCCATGAGGTCGGCGAGCCGCCCACTACGATGCGACCGTTCTCTTTCTAATTTCAGCGCTGGCCTCTCGTGCTGAAGTTGATCGCGGTGCCAGGTGTGGTTTTAGTGATATTGCTTGAGCGCCGCTTGTTTGTGGGGCGCAGGCAGGGGACTTGATGGACGGGGAATGATGACGCTATGGCTAACGAAGAGCAAGTTCGACTCGACCAAGCAGTCGCCGGAACCCATGCGTGGCGTGACTTTGGTCCGTACGTTGCCGAACGTGCCTGGGGGACCGTTCGTGAGGACTACTCAGCTTCCGGCGATGCTTGGTCATCGTTCCCGTTCGATCACGCCCATGCTCGGACATACCGCTGGAATGAAGATGGGTTATCGGCGTGGTGCGATGCGCGGCAAACTGTTTGTATCGGGCTCGCGCTGTGGAATGGCCAAGATCCAATTTTGAAAGAACGGTATTTCGGGCTCTCGGGACCTGAAGGCAATCACGGCGAGGATGTTAAGGAGTACTGGTGGTATAGCGACAGCACGCCGACGCACTCTTACGTTCGCACGGTGTACGCCTACCCACTCAATGCTTTTCCGTACGATGACCTCCGCCGCACCAATGCCGCCCGCGATCGTAGTGAGCCAGAATACGAGTTGATCGATACCGGCATCTTTGCCGAAGACCGTTACGCGATGGTGACGACCGAATGGGCAAAGGCCAGCCCGCACGATGTCTGCATCAAGGTGACAGTCGCGAATCGGTCTGCCGAGCCCGCTGAGATGCACCTCATTCCGACGACCTGGTTTCGCAACAACTGGTCGTGGGGCGATCCACAGAATCGACCGCGACTAGTTGCCGACGGTGCGGTGATTCGTGGGTTTTCTGAGCGTACGGGCGAGTTCACCTTTGAATCAAGCGGCTCGCCAGAGCTGTTGTTTTGCGAGAACGAAACGAACGTTGCCCGGCTGTACGGCAGCGAGAGCTACGCCGGTGTTCGAGCTACGTCATATCCGAAAGACGGAATCGGCGATCACATCATCAACGGCGCACCGACGGTCAACCCAGAAATGATCGGTACCAAAGCGGCATTCCACCACGTTTTGCACGTGGCGGCTGGCGCTGAAGTGACGCTTGAATTGCGATTCTCACTCGATGAAACTCCAGGCGGAACGGAGCAGGTTCAGGATATTGTCGCTACGCGTCGGGCCGAAGCGGATCTTTACTGGGCGCAGCGACTGAGTGAATTGCCACCCGAAAATGCGGTGGTGACCCGAAAGGCATTCGCGGGTTTGCTGTGCTCGAAGCAGTACTACAAATATGACGTCAATCGCTGGCTCAAGGGCGACCGATCGCAACCACCTCCGCCGGAAGGTCGATCCGATGGACGTAATAGCGGCTGGCGGCATCTCGCCGCCCGCGACGTCATCTTGATGCCGGATGCCTGGGAATACCCGTGGTTTGCAGCCTGGGACCTATCTTTTCATTGTGTCGCACTGGCTTTGATCGATCCGCAACTTGCCAAAGAACAACTACTGCTGTTGATGCGCGAGTGGTACCAACATCCCGGTGGGCAACTTCCCGCTTATGAATGGAACTTCGACGACATCAACCCACCAGTACAAGCCTGGGCGGCTCGTCAGATCTACCTCATTGACGGCAAGCGGGATACTGATTTTCTGGAGCGGGTGACACATAAGTTACTCATAAATTTCACGACTTGGGTCAATCGTAGGGACGCAGAGGGCAACAATATTTATGAAGGTGGATTTCTCGGTCTGGATAATATCGGTCCTTTTGATCGATCAAAAGGCTTGCCCGATGGTGCTGTCTTGGAGCAAAGCGATGGCACCGCGTGGATGGCCGCCTACTGCCTCGACATGCTTTTTATCTGCATTGAGCTATCTGCTAACAATCCGACCTACGAAGACCTAGCTACGAAGTTCATCGAACATTTTTGCTATATCGCCGCGGCCGGTAATGAGCAGGGATTGTGGGATCAGCAGGATGCCTTCTATTACGACCAGATCCGCTATGCCGACAACCGCACCGAGCCCGTCCGGGTGCGTTCCCTCGTGGGGCTGTTACCTATGATCGCGATGACCCAGCTGCCCGACGTCGAGTTGCGACGTTTGCCTAACCTAGCCGACAGGATGGACTGGTTACTGGAACAGCGGCCTGATTTCGTCGATGCGATTCAGTTCGATTCAGCGCGATTCCGCGGCCTGCTGGCGATGTGTAATCCTCAGCGGCTGACTGATTTGCTTCGACGGATGCTCGACTCTGAGGAATTTCTATCGCCCTACGGAATCCGGAGCTTGTCTGCCTATCACCGTGAGCATCCCTACAACGTGTCGGTTGGTGATGAGCAGTACTGCATCGACTATGAACCTGCCGAATCACGCACCCCACTATTCGGCGGGAATTCAAACTGGCGCGGGCCGATTTGGCTGCCGGTCAATGCACTGCTCATCAGCGCGTTGCGGCGGTATGCCGAAGTACTCGGCGCTAATTATCAAATTGAATACCCCACAGGAAGTGGCATGTTGCTGCGCCTCGACGCGATCGCCGATAACCTGTCGGCGCGTCTTATGGGATTGTTTCTGCCCGCAGAGCAGCAACAGCGGCCCTGTCAACGAGGGTTGCCGTGGCAAGACGAAATTCTTTTCAACGAGTACTTCCACGGTGACACCGGTTTTGGTTTGGGGGCCAGCCATCAGACGGGCTGGACTTCGATGATCGCGGCGATCTCCTTGGGATGGCCCCGCTAGGACAGACACGCCGAAAGTCGGGCAATTCGAGGTTACATACCGAGCTCACAGGTCTGTCAAAGGCCGGTCGTAGTCAAGGTCGCAAAAGTGAGTGCATGACCACCCTGACGGCGCCGATACCTCGCTTCGTCCGACGACCACGCTCGGCTGGCGGGGTCGGTCAGCTGGTGCGGTTCGCCGGAGCTGGTGGCCTCGGGATGGTCGCTTATGTGGCGTTATACGCGTTATTGCAATTGGTGAGCCCGATGGCCGTCGCCAACGTCATCGCATGGACAATCTCGACGTTGCTCACTAATGCAGCGCAACGTCGATTCGCTTTTGGCGTTACCGATGAGGCAGACCGCCGCACTGACAGTGCCATCGCTATGGGTTCGAGCCTCGCCGAACTGGTAGCCAGTGCACTCGTGATCGCAGCCATTCCAACGTC
Organism: Antricoccus sp.; assembly: GCA_039923595.1. Taxonomy (GTDB): domain Bacteria; phylum Actinomycetota; class Actinomycetes; order Mycobacteriales; family Antricoccaceae; genus Antricoccus. The sequence continues at coordinate 4,339 of JBDTCL010000259.1, forward strand.
GGCCGCAGCGTGGACCGCGATGGCTGCCATTTGGGCAGTCAATGCGGTGATCGGCGGCGGCCGCTTCCTGCTGATGCGCTGGTGGTTGTGCATTCGAACCCACCACGCGACAGCCTAAGGGGACGAGCTGTCACTTGCCACACCTGTGGGGGGAGGTGTGGCAAGTGATGCCTTGGAGTAATAAAGCGACGGCTACACGAAGGCGCTGTGCCCGGTGATTTCACGCCCGACGATGAGTGTGTTGATTTCGCGAGTGCCTTCATAGGAGTAGATAGCTTCGGCGTCGGCTACAAATCGACCGACGTTGTGTTCGAGCAAAATTCCGTTGCCTCCCATCAACTCGCGCGCATGGCCAACCGACTCGCGCATTCGCATCGTGGCAAAAACCTTGGCCATTGCCGACTGAGAGTCCGTCGCGTGACCCTGATCTTGCAATTGCGCCAGGCGCGCACACATGGTCACCGAGGCCGTTGTATTGGTCAGGATGGTCACAAGATGCTCCTGGACCAGTTGGAATGAGGCGATTGGTCGACCGAATTGTTCGCGCTCTAAGGCGTACTCGCGGGCATAACGGTACGCGCCCCGAGCGCAGCCGGCAGCCTGCCACGCCACCCCCGCGCGGGTGACCCGCAGTACCTCAGCGGTGTCTTCGAACGAGTTCGCGTTCTGCAGTCGGTCGTCTTCAGCCACCCGAACATCGCTCAGCGTGATGGTTGCGTTTTGTACGGCGCGTAAGGAGATCTTGTCTTCAATGAGCTCAGTTTGCACACCTGCCGTTTCGCGGGGGACCACGAATCCCTTGACATTGTCATCAGCGACGTCGCGGGCCCAGACGATGAGCAAGTCGGCAAAGGTCGCATTCCCAATCCACTTTTTCTGACCATTAAGTATCCAGCTGTCGCCGTCCCGCTTTGCTGTGGTCTCCATGCCACCGGCGATTGCCGAGCCCACGTCTGGCTCGGTCAAGGCAAACGCGCCGATCTGCTCCATCCGGGCCATGGCCGGCAACCAACGGTCCTTTTGCTCGTCCGATCCGCAGATATAGATTGAGCCCATCGCCAGACCACTATGCACGCCACAAAAGGTACTGATCGATGGGTCAGAGGTGGCTAGCTCCATTGCTATCAAGCCGTCGAGTAGGTACGAGGAGCCACGTAGTCCGTATCCGCGATACGGAGTTCCGATGGTGTCCAAATCGGCGAAGCCGGCGATGATCTCGTGTGGGAATGTCCCTTTGATCCAGTGTTCGGTAATGATCGGCTCGACTTGTTCGCGTAGGAACGTCCGAAGCTCAGCCAGGACCTGGCGGTCGCTTTCGGGGAGCAGTTGTTCGATATCGTAGAAGTCAAGGGTGTCATTGGCGGTGGTCATGGGGCCTCCATAAAGCGGACGGTTTATTAAGCGGCGTCCGGTTGAGTCGTCGTTGACACCTCTGAGGTTAGTCGTCACTGGCGGCGACGGTAGGTTGAGTGAAAAACTAAGCCTTGCTAAGGACTACGTGGAAGGAACCTCGACTTGTCGCAGCCAGCACGGCTAGTCGCTGGCTCGCCGCAGTATCGCCGCGCGATTTACGCGTTACTCGCGGGTGGACTGGCGATCTTCCTATTGCTTTACATCACTCAGGGTTTGCTGCCCCAAATCGCCGCAGATCTGCATGTCGGCCCCGCTGAGGCGGCATTGACCGTATCGGTAACTTCTGGTGCCCTGGCGATTTCACTTATCCCGATGAGTGTTCTGGCCGAACGCTTCGGCCGGGCACCGGTGATGAAGATATCCGCGTTCGCAGCATCAATTCTCGCCGTGCTCATCCCATTCGCACCGAATATCACCACCTTGGTGTTACTTCGCGGGCTGCAAGGGGTGGCCATTGCCGGAGTGCCAGCCTGTGCGATGGCCTATTTGGGCGAGGAGGTTGAGTCCATCTCGGTCACTGCTGCGATGGGTCTTTATCTTGCTGGAAACAGCCTTGGTGGGCTGTCCTCGCGAGTTGTCGCGGGCCTGATCTCGCAAGTGGCTGGCTGGCGCGTCGCGCTGGGAGTGCTCGGCCTCCTGTCGCTGTGTTGTGCTGTGGCGTTCGCGATGCTTTTACCGAAGGAACGGCATTTCGTCGCTGGTCGGACCGGACCGCGCAGGTCGCTGCACAACCTCGGCCAGATGCTCACCAATCGCGCCCTGGTGCCGCTCTTTGTCCTCGGCGGGTTGCTGATGTTTATTTTCGGGGGTGCCTATACGGTCCTTGGTTTTCGACTTGAAGCGCCGCCATTTGGCCTATCGGAGGCACTCGTCGGGCTCTTTTTCACCATTTATCTGGTCGGCACCGCAACTGGTCCTTTCGTCGGCAGGATTGAGGCCAGGTTCGGTGAGCGCCGACTGATTCTGATCGGGATCGCCATCGTCATTCTGGGATTTGCCGTGACCTGGTTTGACAGCATCGTGCTTATCGTGGTCGGCTTCATCCTGATTACAGCGGGCTTTTTTGGTGGTCATACCGTCGCTTCGAGTGAGGTCAGCATCCGCGCCGTCGTTGGCCGCTCACAGGCCTCAGCGATGTATCTCACGGCGTACTACGTCGGAAACAGCGCCGGAGCCTCAACCGCCGCGATCGTCTATCGCGACTATCGATGGAACGGCGTCATTGTGATCGCTATCGCTGCCATGTTGATCGCTGCTGGCGTGGCTGCGACGATACCGAGTCGCCACACTTAACCGGTGCTGCGCCACCGTCAGGGCTGCCGCAGAAATGGCCGTTTGCGCTCTCGCGGCGGTATCGGCTGCTGCGGTATCGCGCCCGCCGATATCAACTCAAGCACGATCGTCGTCGCGACTGCCTGACACGCGAGGATTCCAATGATTACTAAAAGCTGACCTGCACCAGCCTGAATTGGGGGAGCGCCGCCCAGGAGCAGACCGATGAAGGCGCCAGGCAGGGTCACTAATCCCACCGTCCGGGTGGAATCGATCCCCGGAAGTAGTGCCAACGTTGCTGCTGGTTTAGCCACCAAGTGGACCGCATCGCGCACCACAAAACCAAGTGACAATGCTGCTTCGTATTCGCCGTGCCGCGCATGTAGCTCCTCAAGAATGCGGCGCCCGGCAAGCGAGGTGGCATTCATGCAATTGCCGATGAGAATCCCGGCGATCGGCAAGACTGAGACCTCATTGAATCGGATCACACCAGTGGCGAGGATCAGCCCCACAACGACCAGTACGGACCCCGCTACCGGAATCAACGTCTTGCCGATCGCGCGCCAGGAGCCGGTGATCCGGCGGGCGCTGGTATATGCCGCGACGAGCACCATCAGCACCAAAAACGCGATCGTGCTCCACCACGAGTGCAGCACCCCGACGATGAGTAACGAAACCAACCCCAGCTGGATGATTGCTCGGATCGAAGCGATCAGGATTTCGCGCCACTGACCGAACTTCACCGCGGCGTTGATCCCCACGGCGACCGCCACGAGTAAGAAAATCACGACCGCGAATCGCCAATCAAGGTGGACGACCGCGGTGGTCACCGGCTGATCAATGCATGCGCCTTATCGAGGGAGACCGGGGTTGCAGCGAGAAGCAGATCAATAGCCTGCTCATCGTCGGTGGAATGCGCAGGGGCGAACGGATCGGGACGGTTGATGCGGTATCGCACGACTTGGTCGGCCAGTAATAGTCTGCGCGCATCGCCAGTCGATGCACCGATCTCGGCACCTTCGGCGGCGAGCAGAATCGCACTCGTCACGTGGTAGGTCATGCTCGCAACCGTGCGCAGATTCGCCTCTTGGGCGCCATCGGCCAGACACGTGTCGATAGCCGCAATTGCGCGATCGAGTAGGTCCTCGAGTTTCGCGGTGAACTCTTCCGGTATATCGGGATTCTTGAGCTCGATCATGAGCGCGTCAGCGAGCTTGCGGTGAGCATCTTCGCGTCCAGCCGCTCGCTGGACGACGTCGATCGCGTTGATATTTGCGGTGCCTTCCCAGATAGGCCCGACTTGGGCATCGCGCAGGATCCGAGCATTCGCGAAGTCTTCGATGTAACCGTTGCCGCCGCGTACCTCCATCGAAGTGCTGGCAACCTGTACACAGTCGCGGCAGGCCCGCATTTTTATCAGCGGTGTCAGGATGCGCAGCAGTGAATCCTCACCACGATCCATCGCAGCAGCGGTGTAAAGCACCATCGATAGCGCTTGCTCAGTGGGGACCAGGATTTTCATCAGTTGCCGGCGCAGCAGCGGATAGCGCAGGACTTCAGTGCCGAAGGCGCGGCGTGAGGTCGCCACCGACATTGCTTCGTTGAAGGCCCGTCGCATGCGACCCGCCGCACGCACACCGTTCGATAGCCGCGACAGATTGATCTGCGCCAGACTCTGTTTCAACCCGTTTTCTGCATCGCCGAGCAGGTAGGCGATAGCGCCATCGAAGGTGATTTCGCCGCTGGCCATACCTTTGGTGCCTAGTTTGTCCTTGAGCCGGACGATTCGGTACGAGTTTCGACTGCCGTCCTCGAGCGTCTTCGGGACCACGAACAGCGCCAAGCCGCGATGGCCTTCGGGTGCATTCGGGCGCCTGGCGATGATGATCGCAGCATCTGCATCAGCATGTGAGCAGAACCATTTGTCGCCATACAATCGCCAGCGCTCGACGCCGTCAGCATCGGTATCGAGTGGCTCGGCGCGCACTTCGGCGGCACCCACATCTGAGCCACCAGCGGTCTCGGTAATGAACTGTGCGCCGCGCCAAAATGTCGCCATGTCCTGAGAAAGCATCCGCGGCAACAACCGTTGCTTGAGCGGTTCGCTGCCGAACTTCGCAATCAGATGAATCGCCGTATCGGTGAGACTCACCGGACACATAAGGCTGAATTCTGCCTGCGAGAAGAGGTACTGCGTGGCATATTTCGCTGCGGACGGGACTTTACCTTCAAAGCCCAGAACCCCGCTGCGGTGGCTCATGGCGTGCAATCCGAGATCACCGAAGGCGACCTGCTCCAGCCGCCGGTACGCGTCGCAATATTCGATCCATTCTTCGTCGTTGCCGAACCGGTCGCGTGGATGCAGGACCGGGCCGTGCTTGTCGGCGATTTCGGACCACTCATCTAGCTGACCTCCGGCCAGCACGCCTAAAGACGCTAGATGCGGGGTGATTTGGGCGAGTGCAGCCGCGTCCAGTCGGACCGGTAGCAACTCGCGCAGGCCGATATCTGCCTGCCAGAAATCTAGCCCGCGGGTGTCCTTAGCGACGTCTGCAGCACTCATGATGTCCTCATTTTGGTCGGGATTAAATCAGCAAATTCGCAAGCTCAGCTTTTTTAATCTTGCCGGTCGTGGTCATGGGATATTGCTCGACAAAGCGGATCGATGGAACCTTATAGTTGGCCATCTGAGACTTAGCCCAGCTGCGCAGATCGGCCTCACTGATGGTCGCACCAGGTGTTAATTTGACGAAGGCAACGGGTATTTGCCCTTTGGCCGGATCGGCACACGGCACGACTGCGGCCACCTCAACATCAGCGTGTCGACAGAGAAACGTCTCCACCTCAGTGGGGAAAACACTCATTCCATTGACCTTGATCATGTCCTTATCGCGGGACAGATAGTGAACGCAGCCGGCTTCGTCGATGAAACCGGTGTCCCCGGTATGTAACCAGCCATTGTCGATCGCTTGCTCGGTCGCTTCGGGCTTGCGCCAATACCCAGTCAAAATCGAGGGGCTGCGCAGCACAATCTCGCCGCGCTCGCCGAACGCGAGGGGAGCAATCGTCCCCGGCGACACAACCATGAAATCTGTGCCGGGCATCGGCAGCCCACACTGTCCAGGGTCGCCGAGCAAATCCCAATCGTCGCGCTGGAGGCCGTAGGTGAAGGTGTCACATGTATGTGTTTCAGTCATGCCGTAGGCCGCTTCGCGCAGCACCCCTGAACCACGCGCTGTTGCCGCCCATTGCTGACGTATTTGCGGACTCATCCGAGTAACAAACGACATCGTGGCCGCCGAGGTCAAGCTACTGAAGTCCGCCTCAGCGATAGTAGGTTGCGCCATCAGCTCGAGGTAGTTGTCTACGGTGGCGACAAACATTTCAACGCCGTATGTATCGATAGCTGCAATGGTCGCTGCGGGGTCCCAGCGTGCCATCAGGACACAGGTCCCGCCACTGACGATGGTGTTAAGGATCGCAAAATCCTCACCTGCGATCCAGAAAATCGGCACGTGGCAGAGGAACACCGGATGCTCGCTGAGCTTGTTGCACATTAACGCGGTGGCAGCGGTGTAGAGCATGTGACGTTGGGAATGTTCGCAGCCTTTAGGCAGGCCGGTGGTGCCGCCGGTGTAGTTGAGCGCCGCGAGCGCGTCAAGGTCGATGGGGATCGCAGGAGCGGGTGGTGCGCTGAGCACATCTGCCCAGCGTGGCGCATCAGCGAACCGCTCAACGTCGATCGCGGGCGATGCCTGGGGGAGCGGGAACTGCGGATGGGCGGGGACAAGTTCATAGGCTGAGGTCACGACGACATGCTTGACGTTGCTCTGATCGATAACATTGGCCAATATATCGAGCATCGAGTCAAGGGCGAAAAGTACCGAGACGTCAGCATCAGTTAATTCATGGGCAAGCTCAAGCTCCTTGAACATCGTATTGATCGGTACATGGACCGCGCCCAACTTCAAGATTGCGATGAATGCAACCACAAATTGCGGGCTGTTGGGCAGCATCACTCCCACGCGGTCGCCGGTGTGAACGCCGTGCGATTGCAACCATCCAGCCGCTCGATCTGACATCTCATCGAGCTGCGCCCAGGTAATTGACGCACCGTAGAACAGATACGCAACAGCCTCGGGCTGCACCGTCGCCCAGTGACGGACATGGTCACCGATCGATATTTCGCCGAGTGGGTACACCACTTCGCGCGGCACGTCTTGCGGCCAAAGAGTGTCCTGGCGGCGGCGGGCTTCGGCTAGGTACTCATCGATGCTCATCGGTGACCTTCCTGGATGTTCGGCGGCGCTTGGTTGTCTATAGATTGTGCACGAACCTGAAAAGGTACTGAGTTAGCCATGGACGGAGCGATGATGACAGCAGAGGACCTGAAGGATTACCTCGACGGTTGGGCACCACCCGCGCTCGTGGAGACCGATCCATTACGGCCGGAGGCGGCCGACCAACTTCGCGACATCCTCGACGCACAGCAGGTGCAAACACGCGGATTGCCACCACTGTGGCATTGGGGTTACTTCACCACATGGCCACCGGAATCCGACCTTGCCGCTGACGGTCATCCGACCGAGGGGCACTTCATGCCGCCCCTGCCTAATCGCAAACGGATGTGGGCTGGTGGGACGATCAATATCACCGGCGAACTTGATTTAGACACCATCACTACCCGGACTGCAACATTGCGCGACGTGCAATTCAAGCAAGGTCGATCTGGCGCGATGGCTCTGGTGACGGTTGAATACCTCCTCGCTCAACATGACCACGTCAAGGTCACTGAGCTTCAAAATCATGTTTATCGGATGGGCGATGGCGATACCGGTCGCACAGCCTGGGGTAATCGGCCAACCACGCAACTGGTATCGCCATCGCCGTGGCAGTTCCCCATCCGTACCGATCCCATCCGGCTATTTCGAATGAGCAGCCTCACGGCCAATTCGCACCGGATTCACTACGACCGTGCCTACGCCCAGAATGTCGAGCATTACCCCGATCTTGTGGTCCACGGCCCCTTGCTTGCCATGCAGCTTGCGCTTCTGGCGGCTCGTAACGCAGCCGATCTCGCACTTCGCACGTTCAGCTATCGGCTACAAAATCCGGTATTCGTCGGTGAGCCGGTCTTGGCGACCGGCACTTACGATGAAATCGCCCATAGCGCCGAACTTGTGGTCGTGTCGGATCCACAGACGGTTCATGCAAGTGCGAACGCCACGTATTCTCAAGATTGACCGAATGCACCCCGGTCTCAGGCCACTGCAATTTTCTACTCTGGAGCGTGCGATGCCGTACTTCATCGGTGAATACATCTATGACAAGCCCGCCGAGGCGCGCGCGGCTGCGCGCGGTTCCCACCGCGAGTATCTGCAAGGCCTAGTCGATGCAGGCAAAGTGGTGCTCGCGGGGCCCATGGCTGATGATGCCAACGGTTATGTGGTGTACCAGTGCCAGAGCATCGCCGAAGCCGAGCAGTTGCTGCGCGAGGATCCCTACCAAACTCTCGGTGGAGCGAGTTCCGCTGGACCGAGGGAGTGGACTATCTCGTTGCGTGCGTCCTTTATTCCGGAGCCCTGAGCGCAGTTGAGCACAAGCGACACCGCGAGTACGCCTTTCTCGGCCGAACCTTCTGATCAGGTCTGGACGATCCCTAACGCGCTCAGTGTTCTTCGGCTACTCGGGGTGCCACTATTCCTCTGGCTATTACTTGGCCCGAAGGCTGATCTGTGGGCCTTCGTAGTGCTTGCGGTCGCTGCCATCACCGATTGGGCAGATGGCAAACTGGCGAGGATGCTCGGCCAGACGAGCAAATTGGGGACATTATTAGATCCGGCTGCAGATCGGCTATATATCTTCGCGACGCTCATCGCGTTTCTGATCCGTGGCATCGTGCCATGGTGGGTAGTGGCGGTTTTGATACTGCGAGACATTATTACCGGACTCGCCTTACTCGTGCTTCGAAGGCACCGTTACCAAGCACTTCAAGTTCACTATCTTGGCAAGGCAGCCACGTTCTGCCTGCTCTATGCCTTTCCGCTGCTACTGCTGGCTAATGGTGATTCGACCTTCGCAGCGATCTGCCGTCCGATCGCTTACGCGTTCATGATCTGGGGCGGGGCACTGTACGTCTGGGCAGGCGTCATCTATGTGATGCAAGTCAACGCACTTGTTCAACTCGATCGCCAGCAGACGACTTCGGTGACCGAGCGCACTGATGCCTGAGATCAATCCACCCGCTCGGCAACCTATGGGAGCGCCGTATCGGCCACCACGATTGTTTGGACGCAAAGTCGCCCATCATGGGCAGGTCCTGAGCGACATGTCCGGCGCGATGCTGACATCGCTGATGCGCGAGACCTTAGACCCCGGCTATGCCGAGGCGGCGCGGAGGCGGCGAGGCAAAACCGAAGCGCGCAGCACAAGTGGCCGGATTCGGGCCTTGGCGATGGTGCTCACCGGTGTGGTGGCCGCAGGATTGATTGTTGGCATCGCTTATGCAAATACGACCCGCGCGAAACCGGCAGCGGAGCGCATTCGCGCGACCCTCGTCGGGCGGATCGACGGCCTGAATCAAAGCGTTATGGGCCTGCAGAAGCAACGCGACATTCTTAATAGCAAGGTCGCAGCGCGCCGCAACGACTTGCTCACTACGACCAGTGCCGGAAGTTCGCTGGTCGCAAAGGTAACCAAGCTCGAGAGCGCCTCGGCCGATGTTGCGGTAAAAGGCCCTGGCATCACGATCATCGTCGCCGACCCGAAGCCGAAGGAGGGGGCAGACCCTGTCGGCGGTCAGGCCACGGCGCCGGCAATCGATGTGCTGATCACTGATCGTGACCTGCAGCGAGTGGTAAACGAATTATGGCTCGCTCATGCCGAGGCAATCGCGATAAATGGTCAGCGAATCGGACCGACGACCGCAATCAGATTGGCTGGCGAAGCGATCTTGGTCGACTTTATCGCTGTCACGAGTCCGTACAAAATTGAAGCGATTGGCCCAACGAATGACTTACAGACCGCATTTGCAAGCTCCGCGACTGGGCGCCGGCTATTGACCTACCAGAGCGTCTATGGTGCGAAATTGACCATATCGAGTGATAGCAAGCTCAATCTGCCCGCCGCGCTGGCAGTCCCAGTTACCGCTACCGTGATTTCGTAGGAAGGCACCTGTTGATACCTGCTGTGGGCTTGATTGTCGGGATTGCATTTGGCCTTTGGCTTGACCCCACAGTCCCGTTGTGGTTACAGCCATATCTGCCAATTGCGATCGTGGCTGCACTGGATGCTGTTTTCGGCGCGATTCGCGCCCGGCTTGATGGCATCTTTGATGCCAAAGTATTCGTCGTATCGTTCATTTCTAATGTCATCGTCGCCGCGTTAATCGTCTTTATCGGCGACAAACTTGGGGTTGGCGCCCAGCTTTCGACGGCGGTCGTCGTGGTGCTCGGTATTCGGATCTTTGGTAATGCTGCTGCTATTCGTAGGCATGTGTTCCGGGCATGAGCACTGGGAATGATGGCATCGGGCCAGACAGCACTGGGAACGACACGACTGGGAACGACACGACCGGGAACGAGAACGACCCCGCTCAGATTCATCTTGAGCCGAACGATGCAGATCGCAGCGATGCAGCTTCCGAGCCAGAGACTAAACCGGCTGATGATTTCGACGTTGATGCGTCAATCGCTCAGACGAGTCCCGACGATACGAGTCCCGACGATGCGCGCGTTGAAGTGGAGCCAATTTCGTCGGTGGACCGGAAACGATCTCGGCTCGGTTTGCGACCCGGCCTGATCATTGGCGTGCTGTGCCTGCTGCTCGGCTTCGGCGTGGCTATTCAGGTTCGCTCCAACTCTGCGGCAAACCAAAATCTGGCAGGCGCGCGACAGGAAGACCTCGTGCGCATTCTTGATGACCTCGATAGCCGCCACGACCGGCTCCAGTCTGAAATTGCGGCATTGAACGATACCGATCAGCAGCTGACCTCGGGCGGAGATCAGGCGGCCGCCGCGCAAGTCGAAGCACAAAAGAAGGCCGACCAGTTAGCGATCTTGGCTGGCACAATCGGCGCTAAAGGTCCGGGAATCTCGATGATTGTTACCGATCCAAAGGGTCAGTTGAGCGCTGACGTCGTACTAAACATCATTCAAGAATTGCGTGCTGCCGGGGCCGAGGCGATTGAAATCGGCAAGGTGCGAATCGGAGTGAATTCCGCTGTCTCCGGTGATCCTGGTCTGGTTCAGGTCGATGGACAGAGCGTCCCCGCACCAATAACGGTGCTGGCAATCGGCGATCCGAATACGCTGAACGCGGCGATGTCGATCCCCGGTGGAGTAGTGCCGAGTGTCAAACTCATCGGCGGCGCCGTGAGCATCACCAACTCCGCAGAAATCCAAATCACTGCTATTAGAGCGTTGAGTACGCAGAGCTACGCCGACCCGGCGACGCCGACTAAATAAGTTCATCGCTACGATTGCGGTCGGCGATAAAACGATGCGAGGAGTGATGAGGTCATGGTTCCTGAGGGACTGAAGTACACCACCGAACACGAGTGGGTCAAGGTCACCGACGGGATCGCCCGCATTGGCATCACGCATTACGCGCAAGAGGCACTGGGCGATATCGTCTTCATCCAGTTGCCCGAAATAGGCGCGGATGTGCGTACGGGAGTGAGCATCGGTGAGGTTGAATCCACCAAGAGTGTTTCTGACCTGTTTGCCCCAATTGATGGCACCATCGTTGGGCGCAATGAGGATTTGGATGCTACGCCAGAGGTGGTCAATTCAGATCCGTATGAGGCCGGCTGGATGATCGAAATCAAATACTCAGATCAAGCTCAGATCGATGGCTTGCTCGATGCTGACGCCTACAAGGCACAGATCGGTTAGCGCCAACCGCACCCTCAGTTTTAGACTCTGACCAGACCCGCTTCGCAACGCTCAACCTCACGTTGACCGTCTTTTCATTCTGCCCGTAGGCTGGAGATATGACAGATTCGAACGATTTCGCCAAGCTCCCTAGCGTGGAGACGACTCGGCAATTCGCGGCGCTTGGTGCAGAGACTGATCCCGTGGAAGTGGATCAGTCGCCCGCAGTGGAATCGATCGATGGCCTGCCCGCCGATACTGCTTTGCTCGTGGTCAAAAGAGGCCCGAACGCGGGAAGTCGTTTCCTGCTGGATCAGCAGATCACTACTGCGGGGCGCCATCCGGACAGCGATATCTTCCTTGATGATGTGACCGTCTCGCGCAAGCATGTGGAGTTTGAACGCGATGGAGTCATGTTCACCGTTCGTGATGTCGGCAGCCTAAACGGGACGTACCTCAATCGTGAGCTCATCGATAGCGCGCCGTTGGCTAGCGGTGATGAAGTACAAATCGGCAAGTTCCGAATGACTTTCCTCATCGGTCATCGAGCAAGCAGTAACCCGACCGGATCGGCGCAGGAAACCGACCAGTGAGCATCAGTGGTAATGCGTCATCATCGTCGGAAACAATCAGCATCGGTGAGCTTCGAGCAGCACTGCTGCCGGATTTCCCCGAAATCACGATCTCAAAAATTCGTTATCTTGAGGACGCCGGGCTCATTGCGCCCGCGCGAACCGCATCGTCGTATCGCAAATTTTCGCATGACGATCTGGCGCGAGTGCGTTATGTCCTTTCTGCGCAGCGCGATAATTATCTGCCGCTCAAAGTAATCAAGGAAAATCTGGACGCAATAGATCGCGGACTTGAAATTGACGGTAATGGCAGCCGGGCACGGGTGCCCGCGTTGGCGATAGCTCGCGACCGTGATGGCCTGCCCACCGCTGCTGAATTCACCCGCGCTGCCAGATCGATACGAGTCACTCGAGCTGAGTTACTGCGAGAATCCGGGTTGAGCGAGCAACTTCTCGCCTCGATGGAGCAATACGGCGTGCTCACCGCGGAACGCAACGGCCAATTCGATGCTGATGCTTTAGATATCGCCAAAGCGGTAGTGCAAATGGCTGAGTTTGGTATCGAAGCGCGTCACCTTCGCCCCTTTCGAATCGCCGCAGAACGAGAGGTGGGTCTGTTTGCTCAGGTCGTCACCCCGATGATGCGACACCGGACACCAGAAGCACGCGGACGCGCGGAGGAAACCATTCGTGAGTTGGCGGCTCTATCAGTCCGGGTGCATGCCTCGATGGTTCGCTCGGGCCTTCGTCGGCAGTTGGGTTCCTAGCAGTATCCTCAAGTAACGAGCTGGTAAGCCAGCTTCGGTGATGATCGAATGGTTCGCACGAGGTGAGGTTAAGTGATGCGCGAGTTAAACGTCGTTGGAGTCCGGGTCGAACTCCCGGCAAACCAACCGATCCTGCTGCTGAACGAGACCGAAGGGGATCGCTATCTGCCGATCTGGATCGGCAGTGTCGAAGCGACTGCCATTGCCTACGAGCAGCAAGGAATAAAGCCGCCGCGGCCGATGACCCACGATCTGATGGTGAACATCATCGCGGCATTAGGCAGTTCCTTGGAACGGGTTCGGATTACCGGTACCAAAGATGGGCTCTATTTTGCTGAGCTTGATTTCCCAAATATTGAACCCATCAGTGCGCGACCGTCCGATGCGATTGCCTTGGCGTTGCGCGTGGGCGCACCGATATTTGCTACTGATGAGCTTGTCGACGAAGTGGGAATCACCATTGAGGAAGCCACTACGCCCGATACTGGGGTAGGTGCCGACGACGAGGTGGAGAAGTTCCGCGAGTTTCTGGACTCGGTTTCACCCGATGATTTCGCCGGGTCGTAACCAACCCGTAACCGTAAAGTAGAGGTGCAGGGTTTCGACACGCCGATCTCGTCGTTGACGATGCTGCTCGCCCCCCGTACCGTCAATTGTGTTGATGTGCTTCGAGGTACTGCTTCGGGGATACGTTAAGCAGTATGTCGATAGCAACCAGGCAATTGGCCTGGTCAAGGAGGATGCAGTGGTTGAACGGTACGCTCAGGCCGCGTTGTTCCCTGATGCCCGCGACGAAGCAGGCGAGAGCGACTTAGTCGGTTACCGGGGACCTGTCGCGTGCAGCGCTTCAGGCATCACCTACCGCCAACTCGACTACTGGGCTCGTACCGGTCTCGTTGCGCCGACTGTAAAAACGGCCACCGGCTCCGGTTCGCAGCGGTTGTATTCCTTCAAAGACATCCTTGTGCTCAAAGTGGTCAAACGACTACTTGATGCCGGGATCTCACTGCAGAATGTTCGTACCGCGGTCGAGCATTTACGCAAGCGCGGCGTGCAGGATTTGGCTAACGTAAGCCTTTTTTCTGACGGCGTGAGCGTATACGAGTGCACCTCCAGTGAAGAAGTCTCCGACCTGCTCCAAGGGGGTCAGGGCGTTTTCGGGATCGCCGTCAGCGGAGCTCTTAAAGAACTCACCGGTTCACTTGCCCATATGCCCTCCGTGCGCGCCGACGGTCGTGACGACTTGGTTGCCTCGCCTGACGAGTTGACCGCACGCCGTCAGGCGAAAAGTAAATCGGCTTAGTCACTATCTGCGCTCTCGCTGCTCGAACCGCTGGTAAAGTTTCAGGAGCTACCGACACTGTGCGGGAGAGTCTTGTTGCAGATGGCAAGGCGCCGAAGGAGCAACACTCCCCGGAACCTCTCAGGCCCAGATACCGCACAGTCGAGGCACCTCTGGAGACGCATTACGCGCGGATCACCGCGTAGACCGACGGTGTAAGCCGGATTTTCCGGCGAGACTCTCAGGTACCAGGACAGAGGGGGAGAAGTCCTATTCGTCCTGCCGTCCTGGAGTAATCAGTTGACTACATTTGCCACCTCACGTGACTCGGCCCCTACCGACGCGCCCACTGACCGTGATGCCACCGTGTCCGCTGTATTTGCTGATCGTCATATCGGCCCACGAGGTGCTGATCTTGACACGATGCTCGCGGTGATTGGTCAGCCCAATATCGAGGCACTGATCGACACAGCGGTGCCAGCGTCGATTCGTCTAGACGGACTGCTCAATTTGCCAGCAGCGCTGAGCGAAGCGGAGGCAATAATCGCACTTCGCGAATTGGCTGCCAAAAATACGATGAAGCGGTCGATGATTGGCCTCGGTTATTACGACACGATCACCCCGGCGGTTATCAAGCGCAACGTGTTAGAAGCCCCCGCCTGGTATACCGCCTACACGCCCTATCAGCCGGAGATTTCGCAGGGCCGCCTCGAAGCGCTGCTGAACTTCCAGACAATGATTTGCGACCTCACCGGTCTGCCGATATCCGGTGCTTCCTTGCTTGATGAGGCGACCGCGGCTGCTGAGGCGATGACCTTGGCTCGCCGGGTGTGGAAGGGCTCATCGACTGCTCCGACCTTCATTGTTGACAATGACATTTTTCCGCAGACTGCCGCGGTCTTGCAGACCCGGGCAAAGCCGCTCGGACTCGTTATTGCACGTGCGGACCTGCGCAATGGCCTCGATGGCGCACTCAGCGCGCAAGCGATTGACCCCGCAAGCGTATTCGGAGTCCTGGTTCAGTACCCAGGCGCTTCAGGAGCGGTCACCGACCCCACCGCGGTGCTCCGCGAGGCGCATACCCTAGGCGCTCAAGCGGTGGTGGCTGCCGATCTGATGGCGCTCTGCCTGCTTCAATCGCCCGGCGAGCTGGGCGCCGATATAGTCGTCGGTTCTGCCCAGCGGTTCGGTGTTCCGATGGGATTTGGCGGCCCGCATGCCGGCTTCATGTCCGTGCGCGATGGTCTGCAGCGGAATATGCCTGGCCGATTGGTCGGTGTCTCGGTCGATGCGGACGGCGCACCGGGTTACCGGCTTGCACTGCAAACTCGTGAGCAACACATTCGTCGCGAGAAGGCGACCAGCAATATTTGCACTGCGCAGGTGCTGCTGGCCATCATGGCTAGTATGTACGCGGTTTATCACGGCCCAGCCGGACTCAAATCGATCGCGTCGCGCATTGCCGCCCGCACAGCAGGGTTGGCCGCAAGCCTGCGCGAAGCTGGCCTCACCGTGCGCACCGAAAACTATTTCGACACGCTCACCATTGAGGTACCAGGACAGGCGGCACATATTGTGCGGAATGCCTGCGATCACGGAGTCAACTTGCGGCTCGTCGATGCCGACACCATCTCGCTGTCGTGCGATGAAACGACACGCGATAGCGATATTCGCACGGTTCTGGATGCTTTTGGCGCCGCAGACTCCCATGAGGTCGACAGTGCCGCGCTTCCTGCAGAACTGATCCGTACGACGCAGTTTCTGACCCATCCGACCTTCAGCGCCTACCACTCTGAAACGGCGATGCTGCGCTACCTGCGGCGACTGTCAGATAAGGATTACGCCCTCGACCGCGGGATGATC
>JBDTCL010000260.1:0-4840 GCA_039923595.1 Antricoccus sp.
TTCTTCATATTCATCGTGAATATCTCGCCAACGCCGTGAACTCGCTGGCCGGCGGGGGCGTTGGCGAGGTTATCCATACCATCCCAGGATGGTTGCCGGATTGGATCTGCGATCAATTCAAAGATCCGGTCGGCCGGTGCGTTGATCTCTCGGCTGGTACTTGCAATTCGGGATTCGGACTCGCTCTGGACTTCGCTCATCTGCTCATTGAAGCAGACTCCCCCTTCGCGAATGAATCAGCGGATTCGACGAGCACGCAAGACAAGATCGGTGTCATGCTCCGCGCCGCCGCCTCCGGAGATCGTGCGTGGCCGCTTCTCGTGGCACTCAATCTCCCAGTCGGCATCGAGTGCCGCAGCAACTTCATCGGGGCTGACGTAGTCCTCTGGATTCCAGCCGTGACTCTTGGCGGAGGCCAAATCGATGTCCGCGTGGTGGACCACAAGCAACAACCCGCCTGGTACGACCAATGACATGAGCTTGCGTTCGGCCAGTTGTTCATCAGTACGAAGCAGCACTGGATAAAACGCCGACACCAGATCGAACCCAGCCTCCGGAAGGTCGACCTCGCGCAATCCACTCTGCACCCAGGTGATCTCGACATGGTTGGCACGCGCGGCTGCCCGCGAGCGGTTGATCGCAGTTTCGGCGACGTCTAACGCGGTCACCGTCCATCCGCGTTTGGCCAGCCAGACCGCGTCAGCGCCCTCACCGCACCCGACATCCAGCACTCGTCCAGCTACGAGGTCGGCGACCTCGATCTCAAGCGCGTTGTTTGGCTCACCACTCCATACCTGTTCACGGTCGGCGTACCAGGCGTCCCATTCCGCGTCCGTGGTCGGCGACGGGCGAGAGTCCGCATCGTCATGCTGATGCGGTTGAGTGTGCGAATGCTCAGGAGTTGACATGCACCGAAATCTACCCGCGTCCACGCAAGGCAGCGCCGATCCCGTCGTGGGCTCGGCACGCGCGTCACGTTCGCACACGCTCAAGCCGAATTGCGTGTGCAAACGTGAGGCGCGTCAACAGGTGGCCATCTGATTAGCGCCGCTAGGGTGGGCGCATGGTGGTTGAGTTCGATGTAGACCTTGGCAGTGGAGCCGTACTCCATGGTTATGACACCGGCGAGGGGCACCTTGCGGTGATGTGGCACCACGGCACACCCAATGTCGGTGCCCCACCCGAGCCGCTTTTCGGTCTCTCCCAAGAACTGGGACTGCGATGGATCTCGTACGACCGACCTGGCTACGGCGGATCGAGCAGACTCGCCAACCGCGATATCGCTTCGGCAGCGCGGTTCGCGGCGGCAATCGCAGACGACCGAGGCATTGATCAATTCGCGGTCGTCGGGCATTCCGGCGGCGGACCGCATGCACTTGCGTGTGCCGCCCTGCTGCCTGATCGCGTTCGCGGCGTGGTGAGCGTCGCTGGATTGGCGCCGTTCGATGCGACTGATTCTGACTGGTTCGCCGGGATGTATCGCGGCGGTGGGAAAGAACTTCGGGCCGCAGTTGCCGGACCGGCAGAACTGGCCGCCGTGCTGCAATCTGGTGATTTTGATCCAGAAATGTTCACGGCTTCGGATCACCGGGCGCTCACTGGTGATTGGAATTGGCTCAATAGCGTCGTCGGACCAGCTTTACAGAACGGGCCCGGCGGCATGATCGATGACGATCTCGCGTACGTGCGGACTTGGGGCTTTGATCCGACTTCGATTGCCGTGCCTGCCCTCATCATGCACGGCGCGCAAGATCGCATCGTCCCGATAAGTCACGGTGAGGCCCTCGTGGCAATGATCCCTTCTGCACGGGCGATCTGGGGTCCAACCGACGGCCACTTGTCAGTGCTGCAATCTGTACCCGATGCGCTGCGATGGATCTCGCGATTGTGATGATCGCTGGCGACGCGCCGTGCTGGCTGAGGTCTCACTTCAGCGACGCTTGGATCGCTGCGGCGACGTTGGAGACATCGTTGCCGGATTGTGTAAGGCTAGTAGCCAGATCCGGATAGACACCGCCGCTCATTGCGAGGTCGAAGACGAACTCGTGTCCGTTGCCGGTGGTCATGAACCCTGTCAGGCGCTGCACGTTGTACAGAATCATGTCGGTTCCAGCTACCCCATGCGCACTCGTGCCGGTCTTGGCCTGAATCTTGCCCTTGGCCGGGCTATTTGCGCCATTGCTGGACAGCGTGCCTGTCTCACCGAACACCGGCTGCCCCGCCTTGAGGGTCGCTCCCCAGGACTGATTCTGCGTCCAGCGCAGGAACTTCACCATCTGCGCAGGCGGCATCGATGCCGGGTCGGCACCCTGCCCGTCGATGAGCACTACATCTGAGGGGTTGAGCCCTGCCTTGTCGGCCATCGCACGGATGGGTTTAAGCCCGTCGACGCAATCGGTGGAGCCTTGGTGTGCAGCGAGCAGGCACAGGAGGGTGTTTGCGCCGGTGTTGTAGCTGGTTTTCAGGACCAGCGAGCCGAACGCCGAGAGCGGCGGCGACTTCAACGTTGCCACCTCTGCCGCTGCCGTATAGCTACCCTTAGCAGGCAGCTTTTCGGCACTGTTGTCCGTCAGCGGGTCGGCGGTCACCGACACACCAGCGCGTTTCAGCGCCTCGATGAACAGTGTGCGCGCCCACGACGCCGGATCTGGAATGCGATAGATGGTCAGCCGGGAACCGGCGTCCGTCCCGATCGTGCCGGTGACGATCAGCTGTCGCGTCTGATTCGGGTCGGCGGCCACCTTCAGCAACACGTCCGAGCCGGCGTCGGTCTTCACCTCGGATTTCACCTGATATGCGGCAGTCGCTGGGCTGGCGACGGCGATTGCAGTCGCACCGGACGCCCCCGGCGTGACTGTGATGTCGAGTACGTTGTCGTTGACGAACATCGGCTGGACCGCTCCTTCGCCGCCGGCGAAGGGTTCCCACAATCGGTCGTCGATCAGCACGTTGCCGCTGATCTGTTTGATGCCTTTGGCAGCAACCTGCGCCGCCAGGCTATCCAACCCGGCAAGCGGGTTGCCGGGCGCTTTGACAGCGTTCGTGCCGAGGTCACCGTATACGTGATCGATGGTTTTCAAACTGAATGAGTCGTCGGCTTGGCCCTTGTCCGCGTTGCGGCCGCCCATTGTCAGGTCGCCCGACGCGACCAGCGTGAGGTCCCCGTTCAGGACGCCCCCGGTAACCGGGCCGGTGGTGTACACGGGGGTGGTGACCGTAGCGTTCGGACCCATGGTGTTGTAGACCGCGCCGACGGTGAACTGTTTCGCGGTCGACGCCGTGAAGGCCAACTCGCCGGGGCGATTGGCCAGCACCACTTTGCCGGTCTTCAGATCCGTGACCTCGTAGGTCCAGCGAGCCGACTGATAGGCCGGCTTGTCCATGATCTTCTGCGCAGCCGCCGGAACCGAACCCACCCCGCCGGACCCCGAGGGTGCCGACGCAGCGTTGTCACTGCCGCTGGCGGTACAGCCAGCCAACGCGAGCGACGCCACGACGAGAATGGTCAATGGACCTAGACGTCTGTTCATAAGTCACAGTGTGATCGGCAACAGCCCCCGATTCCATAGACCTAGGTCGCGTTGCTGCCGAGAATCGCCAGCACTGCCCCGGCGAAGCGAGGGTGACGACGCCGAATCGCGCACCCACATACGAAACAACTAAATTAGTGGCCGCCCACTCAGCTTTGTTCGCTGCGATAAGCCGTCACTTCGATCTCGATCTTCATGGCAGTCTCAGCGAGTCCGCACACCTGCATGGTGGCGGCGGGACGTACATCACCTAGATACTTGCGAAGCACCGGCCAGCAGGCCTCGAAATCGTCGCGATCTGGTACCAGATAGCGAACCCGGACCACATCGCTAAATGCAGCTCCCGCCTCGGCGAGCGCAGCTCCGATATTGCGTAGCGCTTGCTCAGCCTGCGTCGCGACATCATCGGAAATCGTCATATTTGCGTAGTCGTAGCCTGTCGTGCCAGCAACGAAAACCCAAGGGCCATCCGCGACTGCGCGCGAATAACCGATTTGCTGCTCGAAGGTCGATCCTTGGCTAATGAGATGACGAGTCATAGAACATTCTTAGCAAACGCGATCCGCTTCGGAGGTTCTGGCATTCAGGTTCTCACTGCCCAACTCAGATCTCGATGATGTCAAGCAGATCAGTCAGCCCAGTGAAGTCTGCGGCGTTTCGCGTGAGCAGGGGCAGTTCTTCGGCAATTGCTACCGAGGCGATCAGCAGATCTGCGAAACGACGACGGGGTTTGCGACCCGACGCAAGCACTGCTGCAAAGACTCTGCCATAAGCACGCGCGGCCGCGATGCCGAATGGCACGGGATCGAATGCCGCCTCAGCTCGCTGCAGTCGATCTTGCCTGCGCGCTCGTTCGGCAAGGTCGTTGGTCGCCGCTGGACCAGCAGCGAGTTCGGCCATCGTGATCGCAGAAATGGCTACTTGCAGAGGAAGACGACCAGGAGGCAGCACGTCCAGATCGATTACAACGGACGTGTCGAGTAATCCGAGCGGAAGCCGATCAGACACGAGGATCGATATCCTGCATCACGACGCAGTCGACATCTTTGCGGAATTGTTCGCTGTCGACAGCTGGCGCACCTCGGAAAATTTCGGAGACCGCGACGGCATCGATAAATCGTCGACGCCGCATCGGACGCAATTCGCCGATTGGTTCCGAATGGCGCGTCACGATATAAGTCCGACCCTCGTCCAATCCGCGCATGATTCGACCACTGTCGTTGCGCAATTCTCGCTGACTTATCTGCTCGGTCATATCGCCACTGTAGCACCATGTGCTACAGTGGCGTCGATACGATGCCTAGGGTGAT
>JBDTCL010000261.1:0-2684 GCA_039923595.1 Antricoccus sp.
CCCAGGGCATCCCAGCATCGCCCGGCGGTCTGGAGAGTCTTTCCGGCCTCGCCATGGGGGACTTGGACGAGCGTCACCGCGTGCCCATTCGCGCGCAGCACCTGCGCTAATTTCGCAGCAGTGTCACCAATCGGATCTGCCCAGATTAGCGCTACCCGAGCCGCGTCGCCCACGGATACGCCGACGTGTGAGCACAGATCACGACCGATCGACACTTCATAAGGACTCTGTCCTGCTACCGAGACAACTTTGCTAATCTCACTCATCAGGAGCACCCTGAAGCGCGATGATCAGATCAGCAACGATCTGCTGAGGCGCGCGGCCAGCGGTATCTACGATCAGATCGGCGACTTCTTCATATAACGGAGCGCGCGCCTTGAGCAGTGCGCCGAGGGTCGCTCGAGGATTGAAATTAAGAACCGGCCGGCTTGTCCCTAAACCCACTCTGCGGGTGGCATCCTTCAACGCCACTTGCAGCCACACGACTCGGTGGCTCAATAGCGCAGCGCGGGTTCGGCTATCGAGGATCGCTCCGCCGCCCAAGGAAAGCACGCCTTCGTGGTCAGTCAATGCAGCCACCACGGCCTCATGCTCCAATGCGCGAAAGACATCCTCGCCATCGTCGATGAAGATTTCACTAATCGATTTTTTGGCCGCAGCCTCGATATCGTGATCGGTATCTCGAAAAGAAGTGCCCAATGCTGCCGCTAGCAGCGGTCCTACCGTCGACTTGCCTGATCCTGGGGCACCGACCAGCACCGCGATCGGCACGCTCATCGCAGACCGAGCCCGGCGTTGAAGGCATCAATCGCCTGCCGCGTTTGCTCGACACTATCGCCGCCAAATTTTTCTAAGATTGCATCAGCGATGACCAACGCGACCATTGCCTCGGCAACGATGCCGGCAGCCGGTACCGCGCACACGTCACTGCGCTGATTGATCGCCACCGCACTTTGGCCAGTGGCGATATCGATTGTCGCCAGCGCCTTCGGCACGGTCGAAATAGGCTTCATCGCCGCGCGCACCCGTAGCGGTTCGCCGTTGGTCATACCGCCCTCGATGCCGCCCGCTCGATTTGACCGGCGAGTCACACCGTGGGCCGCAGGATCCATCTCATCATGCGCTGCAGATCCGCGCCGCCTCGCGGTGGCGAAGCCGTCACCGACCTCGACACCCTTGATCGCCTGGATTCCCATCAGCGCGGCCGCGAGCCGCGCATCAAGTCGGCGATCCCAGTGGGTATAGGAGCCCAAACCGATGGGCAGATCATTGATGACCACCTCGACGACTCCGCCGACCGTGTCTCCCGCTTTACGCGCGGCATCGATTTCGGCGATCATCGCCGCGGAGCTATCTTGATCGGCGCAGCGGACCGGGTCTGCATCAATGCGATGCGCATCATCGGCACCTGGAACCACATCGCCGGGGACGGTGACCGGTCCTAGTTCTACGACGTGGCTAATAACCCGACAGCCGGTAGTCACTTCGATGAAGGACTTCGCGATCGCCCCAAGGGCCACTCGGGCTGCGGTCTCTCGGGCACTGGCTCGCTCCAGAACGGGCCGCGCGTCATCGAATCCAAACTTCTGGATCCCGGCAAGATCCGCATGACCGGGCCGTGGCCGGGTCAGCGGGCCGTTACGCGCCTGAGCAGCGAGCTCATCCGGGTCGACGGGGTCAGCAGCCATTACGGTCTGCCACTTAGGCCACTCGGTGTTACCGATGTGCACTGCGATGGGTGATCCGAGTGTTCGGCCATGCCGGATACCACCTGCCAAGGTGATGGCATCTTGCTCGAATTTCATTCGGGCGCCGCGGCCATAGCCGAGTCTGCGACGCGCCAGTTCGAGTTGAATTTCGGTGCTAGTGATAGGCACGTTGGCCGGCAGTCCTTCGAGGATCGCAGTCAACATGGGGCCATGGGATTCTCCGGCAGTGAGCCAACGCAGCATTTGCCAAGTGTCTCACCCTGCCCCTAGGGCAAGAACTAGCAGTACGAGCCACGTCGCACCAAGCATCGGCGGTCCGAACGCAACTCGTGCGTGCCGGCCGCGCAGCTGCCCAGGCCGCACTCGACGCTCGATCAGGTACGAAAGCACTGTCGCGGGAATCAGTGCGACGAACCACAGCACGATGGTTTCCGGACCGAACCAACCGAGCGTCCCACCGACCAGGAGGCCGAGCTTGACATCGCCGAAGCCCAAACCCGATGGGCTTAACAACGCGAGCAGATAAAGCGCCACAAAATAACCAGCGCTGGTTGCCAGCATGAGTACCCAGCGCTGCCAGCCGGCTCCAGTCACCGAAAGCAACGCGCAGGCCGCCAGTACCGAAGCCGCACCCGGCAGCACCACCGCATCCGGTAACCGGTGCAAGGCGAGGTCGATATAGCAAAGCGGCAGTGCGACGATCACGAACAGCGCCCCGATACTGAACTCACGCCAGGGCAACAAGGTCAGTGGCACGCAACACACAGCCGCGCCAACTGCTAGCCGCAGCCGCATTCGGGCATCGAGCACGTGTGCCCACCCACCACTCATACAGCTTCGATCGCGGCCCGCATCACGCGAATGTTTGGTACGTATCCAGTCATCAGCTGCACTTGTTCGACAGCTTGATGAAGCAGCATCGACCGACCACCGATCACCCGCGCACCGGACCTTGCCGCATCGCTCATCATTGCC
>JBDTCL010000262.1:0-3807 GCA_039923595.1 Antricoccus sp.
CGAACGCAAAAACTCGCGGTACTGGACCTGGTCGCAGAACCCCAGCACCCGCTCGACGCCGGCCCTGTTGTACCAGCTGCGATCAAACAGGACGATCTCGCCGCCACTGGGCAGATGAGGAACGTAACGCTGGAAATACCACTGTGTCTTCTCGGTGTCAGTCGGAACCGCAAGCGCGACGACGCGCGCACCGCGGGGGTTCAGGTGCTCGGTGAAGCGCTTGATGGACCCCCCTTTGCCGGCGGCGTCACGACCCTCGAAGAGGATCGCGATCTTCTGCCCGTCAGCGCGGACCCAGCCCTGCAGTTTCAGCAGCTCGATCTGCAGCGCACGCTTCGTCTGCTCGTAAACTGGGCGGGAGATCTTCTCGTCGTACGGGTATCCCTCACGCCACGGCTCCACGCTGCTGGCGGGTGGCTCGGAGAGATCCACAGTGGAGGACACCTCACTCAACTTTGGTTCCATCAGAACACGCTACTGCGACATGGGCCGAAGGGTCCGGTTGGGTCAGGTTTCGGGCCGCCGTCGGGCGGCCAATGGTCTGCGATGTAAAGGACGAGGACTGATCCTCCGGTAGCGGATCCGAAGCTGTCGAACACCGGCGCGAATCTGGTTGTCGGGATCCTTCGGTTGATGTCTCAAGGTCACTCGCGACCACAGCCCAATCACCCTCGGCTCTAGAGGGATCGGGGAGCCGCTCTGTGCGTGAGATACAACGGCAGCAGTCAAGCCGCCTTTGGTTCATCGTTCAGCGTTCGACCGGGTGACTATTGCTCTGAGCCATCGACACAGTCTAAGCACCACTGCGATGTCAGTAACGGCTCCGCCCTTGCAGTCGTGTTGTTCGCTGCCTACCTAGAGCTTCGTGACATCCACCAACACTTGGACGGCCGATCGATCACCGGTGACGGTGATGCCTTCGCTGTCACCAACGGATACACCGCCGATGATGACGGCTTTCCATGCCCTCGTGGTGGTACATACTTCGGCATCAACCACGTCGAGGGAGACCGTTTTGGTGATGGTGGACTGTTGGTCACTCAGCACGGCCAGGTACTCCGTCGGTTCGCGGTCATCCTGACGTGAGTCGCGCAGTTTCAGCGTGACACGGCGGCTTGGTTCACCTTCTGGCAGCGGCCGCGCGTGCGCTCTCATTGCCAGAACGAGCGTGTCAGGGCTCATATCTGCCTTGAGTGGCAGGCGTGGCGATTGAACGGCCCATAGCGATAGAGCCGTATTGACCGCTTCTAAGCCGCGGCCCCAGTCGGTGAGGTCGTACACCAGTACCCGTGCCGGATCGGGCAGAGTGCGGCGCACAACAATGCCTGCACCCTCGAGATCGTGCAGGCGCTGCGAGAGGGGAGCG
The DNA here is from genome assembly GCA_039923595.1 of Antricoccus sp. GTDB lineage: Bacteria > Actinomycetota > Actinomycetes > Mycobacteriales > Antricoccaceae > Antricoccus. The sequence continues at coordinate 1,367 of JBDTCL010000262.1, forward strand.
GGACTGATGCCGGGGATATCGCGCTGGATGTCGACGAAGCGTTTGGGACCTAGGAGCAATTCCCTGACCACGATGAGAGCCCATCGCTCACCGATGAGATCGAGGGCATGGGCCGACGCACAGCCGTCGTTATAGGAACCATAGGACCTTCTTGCCGTCATGATCTCAATAGTACTACTTGCTAAATAGTGAGCACTACTGTTTCGATAGTGTCATGAAGAATCAAACCAGTTCCGTCATCTGGCCGGTGGTCCACGACGAGCGTCGGGCACTCATCGGCGACCTCGAGGCGCTGACGGCTTCTCGGTGGCGCACGCTATCGCTGTGCCCCGGCTGGGATATCCATGACGTCGTGGCCCACCTCGTCGACTCGGCCAAGACCACTCGGTTAGGTTTCGTGGGGCGCATGATCGCTGCCCGCTTCGATTTCGATCGCGACAATGCTGCGGGTATCACGCGGGAAAAGGCGGCCGATCCGCACCATACGTTGTCTCAGTTGAGGGCGGTCCAGAACCGTACCGCGACGCCTCCAGCGGCCTCGGCTACGCGATTAGTGGAGGCCTTCGTGCATGGTGAGGACATCCGCCGCCCGCTGGAAATCGCCCGTAACTACCCGCCTATCCAGGTCGCGCAGGCGCTGAGTTGTCAGCTGCACACGAGCGTAAAGATGGGCGGCGGCAAGGAGCGGGCTTACGGCTAGCGCCTTGTCGCCTCTGATACGGCCTTTGAGCAGGGTGCGGGTCCGCTAGTTTGTGGCCCCGCCATTGCGCTGTTGCTCGCGGTCTCAGGCAGAGCCGTAGAAGACGCGGAACTGACCGGGCCAGCAGCTGCCAGCTTCGTTAGAGCAATAACTGAGCAATCATGACGGCCACCCCATCGCAGCCCGGCCAGGGGATAGCTGCCACGTTCACCACCACCATCATCTCCGATTCCAACAGTGGCTGGACCTGCGTGCAGATGTCCGATTCGGCGACGTTCTTCGGCAGCGGCAAGGCCGTCAAGGTCGGCGTAACCGTCGACGGCCACGACTACCAAGCAACAATGCTGCCGGTCGGCGGGGGCACCCAGATGATGCCCCTCCGGGCTGCGTTCGGAAAAAAGCTTAAGAAGGGCGTGGGCGACGATGTCACGGTGCATCTGACCCACCGATTTTTCTTAAGAAAATCCATTGAAGTGAGTAACGCCACCGAAAGTGGAGCACCCGATGAACAACGTATGCAGCAGCATCGATGCCCGAGCGGCCATCCTGAAACCCCCCGGCGCACAGCTGTACTACGAATTCCGCGGTCAGGGACCACTGATCGCCATCATCGGAGCGCCCGCCACGGTCAGGACAACGCTGCCAAGACGATTTCCACCGCCACCACACGATCGCCGCCTCGCCGAGGTCGAGTCGACCCGTTATGAGTAGCACCGCCTCGATGCGCAGGACCGCTGGTGTGACCCACCGCAGGAGCCTCATCACGCCTCCCACCGCCGACTGATCGACAGCACCACGTGACGCTGCGCCGGGGGTGCGGGTGTTCAGAAACAGCTGCCACGCGCGTCCGTCATCACCGATCCGACTGCCGGCCGACACGGTAGCGCTCGATCGGTCGGCGGCGCCGCCGCGGTCGTCAGTCGTATCGGGGAGAATTCCGACGCAAAGCTGCTTCCCCAACACTGCACGGGAGGATTTTAAGCACATGGAGTGTGGACAGACCATCGCTCTGAGCGACGATCCGTGCCCTTAAGACTTCGGTAGACTCATCGATTGTGACCGCGCAATTCGACGTCGCCGTCGTGGGGCTGGGACCTGCGGGACGAACGCTTGCCCACAGGTTGGCCCGCACCGGACTCAATGTTCTAGGCGTCGATCCGCATCCGGAACGCGCGTGGCCCCAGACGTTGAGCGGATGGTCCCGCCAGCTCCCGGCTTGGCTCGCGGATGGTGTGGTTGCGCTCACGGTGGAAGATCCCCACATCCGCGCGGCGGGCGACCACGTCATTCGTCAGCAGTATGCGGTGCTCGACAACAGCGCCCTCCAGCGGAGTACTCCGCTGACAGGCATCACCTTGGAGGAGACCGTCCTTGACGACGACGGTGTGGCAGCGCTTCGAACCAGGGCGCCCATCGTGGTGGATGCGCGGGGCGCCCGGCCGGCCGGTCACACGGGCGACGTACCCCATCAGACGGCGCACGGCATCCTCGTCTCCAGTGAAGCTGCGGCGCCCGCGCTCGGCGATGCGAATGCCGTGCTGATGGACTGGCGACCGTTCGATGGCACCAAACACTGGGGAGCGACCTCGCCCAGTTTTCTTTATGCGATCCCGATGCCTGGTGAGCGCGTGCTGCTGGAGGAAACGTGTGTCGCTGGAGTTCCAGGTCTGGGGCAGCAGGAGTTGCGAAGACGACTGCTGCAGCGGCTGGACGGTTTCGGTTTGCGCGCAGCGGCCCTTGA
>JBDTCL010000263.1:0-5541 GCA_039923595.1 Antricoccus sp.
CGCCGCGCAGACTGAAATATTCACATTCCAGAGGAATCAAGACGCCCCGGGCGGCGGTGAGCGCGTTAACGGTCAGCAAGCCCAACGACGGCTGGCAGTCGATGAGGATGTAGTCATATTGCGGCAACAATGGCCGAAGTACCCGCTCTAAGGTCTGCTCGCGGGCAACCTCGTTGACCAGCTGAATCTCCGCAGCGGACAAGTCGATATTGGACGGCAGCAGATCAAGACCCTTAGTCGAGGTCCGCATCACGACTTCTTCGGGATTGACACCCCTCTGCAGGAGCAGGTTGTAGACCGTCATATCGAGGTCGTGCGGCGAAATTCCAAGACCGACCGACAGGGCGCCCTGCGGGTCGAAATCGACCAGCAACACCCGACGCCCAAATTCGGCCAGCGCTGCGCCTAAATTAATGGTGGAGGTGGTCTTGCCGACACCACCTTTTTGGTTGCATATCGCCAGCACCACTGCCGGGCCATGCCCACTAGGCGGATCGGGATCAGCTAATGGCACCTGCCTGATCTTTGCCGGGTCGACGAAAGTCGGGCCTTTGCGCTTGGTCTTTGGTTCGTGCTCCTGATCTTGGGCCTGCGGTTTCTGCGGGTACTCGAGCTGCAGTGCGGCCTGCGGCCGATCGGTATCAGCTGCCGCTCGCAGGGGCGCCGCGGGATCGGCTGCGTCCGTGAACTCTGAGTCTCCCCGATAGTGCCGGGCATCCGCGGAGTCGTCCTCGCCAGAGCCCACGTGGGGTGTCGCGTCCTGCGGCGGTTCTGGGGGCAATGTCATGGCGAGTGCTCGAGACCTCCCGGTCAGTGCTGGTGACAAGCGTCGTACGGGCCAAGTTTAGGTGATCGGCATCCGTGCACAACGACCCGACGCGCGGATTACCTGGCACGCGGGTGGCTGGTGGCATATACCTCGCGCAAGTGATCGACCGTGACCATCGTGTACACCTGCGTGGTGGTCACCGATGCGTGACCAAGCAGCTCCTGCACCACCCGCACATCAGCACCACCATCGAGCAGGTGCGTGGCGAATGAGTGCCGCAGACTGTGCGGCGAAAGATCTTCGGTGATTCCGGCTCGCTCAGCGCAGGTGCGCAGAATTGACCACGCGCTTTGCCGCGATAGGGAGCCACCCCGGGAGTTGAGGAATAGCTTGGCGGTACCCCGACCGTGCGCGGCAAGGCCCGGCCGTGACCGGACCAGGTAGGCATCCAGCGCGGCGAGCGCGTAACTGCCGATCGGCACGATCCGCTCCTTGCCGCCCTTGCCGGTGATCCGCACCGCCTTGCTCTGCGCATTGATATCGTCCACATCCAGCGACAATGCCTCAGAGATACGGCAGCCGGTGCCATATAGGAACTCCAATAACGCTCGGTCGCGCAGTGCCAAGGGCGTGTCGTCAACGAGCGCCGCATCCAGCAGGCCCTCCACCTGCTCAAGCGCGATTGCCTTCGGCAGTCGTTTGCGAGGGCTTGGTGGGTGAATATCGGCCGCCACATCGACGCTCACGAGTCCCTCTTTGACAGCAAACTTGTGCAGCCCCCGGACCGCCACCACAGTCCGCGCAGCGGAGGTACTCGATAACGGCTGGTGCTCGGTATCGCCTTCGCGCAAGTGGGCCAGAAAATCGCCCACCGTCCTGGTGGTGATCTCAGCCAGGTTGCCGATGCCGGTTTCACTGAGCCAGAGCGCATACCGATTCAGATCTCGCCGATACGCGGCGAGGCTATTGGCGGCTAGTCCTCGTTCGATGGTGAGGTGATCGAGGTAAATCCGGATGGCGCGCTCAACCGAGGCGGTGTTGCGTGCATTGCTCGGCATAGACAGCTCCTCGGCGTTCTCTTCGAAACTCTAGTCACCGGCGTGCACCCGTCGCGCGCCGTGTCTGCGGCCGATACGGTCGATCTGGACGTAGCCTCGCGGGGTGACTAGTGCCAAACCGGTCCAGCCGGCAACAGGATCCGCCGTAGCCGGATCAGCGACCGCACCGCACCCATCACGGTCAGGTGTGCCGATCGCCACCACCGCGCAGCGGACGTCCGTGGACGGTGTCACCACCTTTATCGTTCCGGCTTCGGGATCAACGCAGGCCAGCCTCTCATTTCGGGTCGGCACCTCCGATGAGCCGTTACCCGTGCGCGGTATCACCGCCCTGCTCGCGCACTTAGCCACCAACGCCGTCGGTATCGACCACGTCCTGACGCCGCCTACCGTCAGCGCGACCATCGCTACTTTTCATTTTGATGGCTCTGCGCAGCAGGTCGCGAACGAGATCGGCGCGTTATGTCACTGGCTCAGTAGCGCGCATGATCGCTCGTCGATCAGCGCTGCGCTGATCGACAGACATCGCGGCACCGTCGATCAGAGTGTGGCCCGGCACGCACCGGAGCACATGACTTTGCTGCGCGCCCGTCTCGGTCCAGCTGGCTGGGCCTCGGGTGCCATCGACCACATCGGGGTGCCTTCCCTGGATGCTGAACGACTTGCGAAGTGGGCGCAGCGTTACTTTGTCGCCCAGAACGCTGTGCTTGCCCTCAGTGGTACCAAATCCACCACCTTGCGCATACCGCTCCCGGCCGGCCCCGCGCAACCAATTCGCGGACTGCGATCTCGGTCGCGCGAATTCCCAGGATTCGAGCGCGACCGCGGCAATGGCGTCCAGATCGGGGGCCTGATCACGCTCGACCCTGGGCACCGTGATCGGGATCGGATCGCCGCATCCTTGGCAACGGACGTCATCAAAGCACATGTCGCGCTCGCGATGCGCGAACGAACCGGGCACCGAGGCACCCTTGGCGTGAGTTCACTTGCGATCGGTCCAGACCATGTGCATCTCGCGCTGTGGGCACTGCACGACGATCTCGATGACGCTGCGCTCACGACCGCCGTGCTCGATGCGATTGAGTCGATTTGCCGAAAAGAGCTCAGCGAGGATGAGTTTGGCGCGTATCTGCGGCGCCGGTTCGCAGCTTTTGACAGAGTCACCGCGACCGGCTCGGGTCGGCACCGCATGCTTGAGCGTCAAGCCATCGGCGGGCTTACCGAAGTGCCGTGGTCGATCGCTTTGGAGCGCCGACTACTGAATTCAATTTCACCGACTCAGATCCGCGTTATCGTGCAAGAGTTTGCCGCGTCAATGATTCTGATCGGATCAAGCCGGCCGTCAGGTTTCCATGCTTTTGAGATCCCCACGCAGGCGCCGGTCGCACCGCAAAGGTTCCGATCAAGCCCCGCATTTGGCGTGCTGGCCCGCAACCGTGATCACGGCGAGCAACCGCGTCGTGCTCTCATTGGCGAGCGCGCGCTCACCATCCGTAGCGTGGATCGCCCCGATCTTCAGGTCGCCTGGTCCGACGTGCACGCGATGACGACGCACGAGGACGGGCACCGCTGCCTGATCGGCGAATATGGCACGCTCACCATCAAACCCGAACAGTGGCGAGATAGCGCGGCGCTGGTCGCCGCGATTGACGATCATGTTGCCGATGACCGCGTCGCCGAACTCGGCCCACGGGCGACACCGGCGGCAACTGCACCGTCGGTGACAGATCGACTACCGGTGTGGAGTTGGTTGATTCTGTTCGCGGTGAGCGGCGCACTTGTTGCCTTATCCCTGCTCCCGGTGTGGGGACAATCGCCCACACTGGTGCACTGGATCGCAGGCATAGTCGGTCTTATCGGGATTGTCATATCAGGCGCGTACGGCTTCGACGTCGCCGAAACCGAACGACGGCTACGTCGGCCAGGGCGTGTCCGCGGGCCGTAATTTCCCGCCCACTCGCAGATAACGCTCAACAGCCAAAATCCCGGCGATCGTGATGCAGTTAACGATCGCACCGCTATAGACGGCGGCGACGCACTCATCCAACGGCATCGGACGGACGATCAAGTCCGCTTCCTCGGCCTGCCTGATGAATGACGAGTCACCTACCGCACTGAGGCCAGTCGCGAAATACACCCGTACCCGCTCGTCACAGAACCCGGGCGCCGAGACGGTGTCCACAAGTGTGTGCCAGGTGCTGGCCTGCAACGAAACCTCCTCAGCCAGCTCGCGCGCCGCAGCGGCGACCGGGTCTTCGCCCGGCTTGTCGAGTAATCCAGCAGGCAGTTCCCACAAAAATTGCGCCACCGCTGGCCGATACTGCGAGATGAGGGTGATCCGCTGCTGATCATCGAGCGCCACCACGGCAACTGCACCGCCGTGACTGACGACATCACGACTCGCGGTCGAACCGTCTGGGAAGGTGATCTGCTGAGTCTGCAGATCAAAGATTGGCCCGTTGTAACGCACATTCGTGTCAGTGACGACGTACTGCGAAGTGTCCCGAATGTCCCCGAATAACAGTGGCGCTCGATCGTCAGTCATTGTCGCTGAGCATTACTGGTAGTTTCGCGCTGTCGGCATAGGCCACCGCGGCCTCGACGAATGCCGCGAATAACGGATGCGGACGGGTCGGACGGGACCGAAGCTCCGGGTGGGCCTGGGTGCCGACAAAGAACGGATGCACGTCCGTAGGCAGCTCACAGAACTCAACCAACCGGCCGTTCGGCGATGTTCCAGAGAACACCAGCCCCGACGCCGCGATCTTGTCCCGGTATTCGTTATTGACTTCGTACCGGTGCCGGTGCCGCTCGTGCACCGTCGTTTCGCCATAAGCGCGCGCCACCACGGAGCCCTCAGTGAGCTTCGCTTCATATAGTCCTAGCCGCATCGTGCCACCCATATCTGCCTGACCAGCCACAATCTCGAGCTGGTCGGCCATTGTCGCGATCACCGGATGTGCGGCAATCTCGTCGAACTCAGCTGAGTTAGCATCGTCGATCCCAGCGAGGTTGCGGGCCGCTTCGATCACCATGCATTGCAAACCGAGACATAGTCCAAGTAATGGCACGCCGCGGGTCCGAGCGAATTGCACGGCGCCAATTTTGCCTTCGATACCCCGGATCCCGAATCCACCCGGAATGCATATCCCGTCGACGTCACCGAGCGCCTTGGCTGCACCTGCCGGCGTATCGCAGCTATCAGAAGGTACCCACTTGAGATTTGCTCGCGCGCGGTGCGCGAATCCGCCAGCACGAATGGCTTCGCTGACTGACAGGTAGGCATCGGGCAGGTCGACATATTTGCCGACAACGGCAATCGTTACTTCTTCAGAAGGATTATGAACACGATCAAGCAGATCGCCCCATACTGTCCAATCCACGTCGCGGAACATCAGTCCAAGGCGCCGCACCACGTAGGCATCAAGGCCTTCGGAGTGCAGCACCTTAGGAATGTCATAGATACTCGGTGCATCGACTGCCGCCACGACCGCCTCATATTCGACGTCGCACATCAAACTAATTTTGCGCTTGAGCGCTTCGGGCAACTCGCGGTCTGCTCGGCAGACGATCGCATCGGGCTGAATACCGATACTGCGCAGCGCGGCGACTGAATGCTGGGTGGGTTTGGTTTTCAGCTCACCGCTCGGCGCGAGGTAGGGCACCAGCGAGACGTGCAGGAAGAAGCAGTTGTCCCGGCCGACGTCGTGCCTG